>JBHLQA010000340.1:0-4291 GCA_048885285.1 Candidatus Odinarchaeota archaeon | reverse complement strand
ATTGGAATTGCTAAAAACATAAACATAGTCGAGTGTAATAATGAGTTTTTTGTTATATTACCAATTACACTCATCGTAGGACTTAATATTCCAATAAGCTGAGCAATTAATAAAAGAGTTATCTTGTTCTTTAAGGTCTTATCGGGATCTTCTATGTGTTGTAGTGTTTTATATAGCTGAATTGAATTATAAATCATCAAAATGAAAACCCAAATTCCTGTTGTTAAAAGGGAAACAAGATCTTTATCTGCTTCTATCTCTGGTTGAATCTGTAAGACCTTATATGGGAAAAAGAAAGTGAGAATACACACAAATACAGAGATTATAATAATCACTTTAGTGATTGGTTTTTTTAAAAATATTGAACTCTGGGCAAATACCTGCATCGATAGTACAAAGAAAAGTATCCCTATTACTATTATTATTAATGAAGCCCCTATAAGTATTGCATTGACTATAATCGAAATTGGAAATTCATACAGGAACAAAACAAGAGCATACAATCCAAATAATACAAACGATATAACGAATAATTTATTTCCAATATATTTTATATCTTTCCTGATAATTACTATAGCAACATAAAAGGCAGCGATAAAAGCAGTCGATTGAAAAATAAGTGATATAATATCCAATTTTTCTCACACAATTTTCTTTTAGTTAATCATATATCTTAGTATTTATATAGATTTAGAAAACTCAAAAGATGTTCTATTCTTTCATTTTTAATCTTACTTAACCGTACTTTTTTAAGAAAATAAGTCAATTCACAATGAAAAATTCTGGAATCTAATTGTAGGGTATAAAAAGACAATATAAATTACATATTAAATTTAGTTAAAAATATTTTTTGGAAAGAAAATTTAAGGAAAATTCTTTATTTAATAAATTTAAATAAGTAAAAAAAAAAAGTTTATTTCATAAAAAATTGATCTATTCATTGTCCTTTTAACAAATTTGCAGGTTTTTTACATGTCTAAAGATAAAAGAAACAATTCTGAAATTATAAATATAACAATACATGGTAGAGGAGGAATGGGTGCTGTTACTGCATGTGAAATTATTGCAGAAGCAGCATATTTGAGTGGAAATTATGTTGATGTTCATGCATATCCCTCATTTGGAGCAGAAAGGAGAGGGGCTCCTGTACAAGCATATGCTAAACTCTCTCGAACAGAAATCATATGGGATAGAGCTCAAATAGAAGATCCAAATATTTTAATTATCTTTGATGAATCTGTTTTAACTCATGAAATTGCCTCTTCTCTTAAAAAAGATGGTATTTTTATTATAAACTCTGAAAGAGATCCAGAGTTTTTTGTTAATGAATATAATTTGAGCAAGGACACTAAAGTAATAGTGGCAGATATAAGTAACTTAGCATTAGAGAATAATTTAACAATTGAAGGAAACCCTGTTATTAATACTCCAATACTAGGGCTATTATCAAAAGCATTAACAGAATTAAAATTAGAAATTTTAAGAATAGTAGTATATAAGAGAATGGGTGAAAAATTAGGAAAGTTAAATTATAAGTTAATTGAACAGGGTTATAATTTAGCTAAAATTTTATAATCTTTCTAAAAATCGAAAATTAGAATATAACTCTAGATCTTAAACTAAAGCATTTGATATTTATCAAGAATCTCTTTCAGAATCCGAAATTCAATGGGATGATCTTTCTCTTTAATATTAAAAATAAAATCAAGATTATTAATGTCTTTAAGAATAATCCAGTTAAATGAGGATAACATTTTTAAAATGTTTTCTTTCAAAAATGCTTTCTTGTCAAAATTTTCTTGATTATTAATATTTTCCAATTTGGAGAGATAGCTTGCTATAATTTTCTTCCCAGAAATATAGTCTTTAATGCCTACTACACTGTCATTTTTTTCTGAGATATCCATCCATAAATAAATTTTCTCATTATTAAGTATTTGATCCAGAGAGATGAACGTATTTGAATTGTAAAGACTTAAAGCCTTCCTTTCTTTTAAAGAGAATTTTGGATCTTTAAGTAATGGAGTTTTTTTGAAAACAAACCTGGTATATTTGTCTTCATAATAGAAATCAATTAGTTTGATACCAAAATATCCCAATACTCCAGCAAGGCCCTTGCTATAGTTATAATGTATATTGCTGAAAAAACCTCTATACTCCATAATAATATTATCTTGTTGTAAATATACATCAAATCTCTCAGTTAATTTATTCTTTAATAAAAAAGATCCAATCAAATTTAGAACTTTAACTATATTTTCATTAGAGTCATTCTCTCCATTCAAAGTATTGTATACAAAATTT
Organism: Candidatus Odinarchaeota archaeon; assembly: GCA_048885285.1. Taxonomy (GTDB): domain Archaea; phylum Asgardarchaeota; class Lokiarchaeia; order Sigyniarchaeales; family SOKP01; genus Loki-b32. The sequence continues at coordinate 1,987 of JBHLQA010000340.1, read as the reverse complement.
CTATAAATCGCAAATGTATTGAAATATAATTTTCCTAAGGGACGATATTTATCAAACTTAATAGATTCTTCAAAGTGATAAGGGTTAACTCCAACAAGCAAATCATTAAAAAAATCAGTGACTTCTTTTTTGGGGGTATTTATAATTTTATCAAGCTCGTCTAATCCATTTCCTTGGCTAAAAAATTTTACACATTTTTCTAATATGTTGCTGATAAACACTGAAACATTTTTAAATCTTTCATCTTTTAATTTTTTAAATATAGAACGCCGATATCTCTCGAGATAATCTTTTATAGATTGAGAAATTGAAATTGAGAATGTTGTTTTTTTATTTCCTGAATAATTTTTATATTTCATATTACTAAAAATATAAAAAAAATTTTTGCTTTATATTAACTATAAAATTAAGTACATTTAAATCCTCTTTATTTTTCAATTTTTTTAGAATATGTTTTTTAGTTTTAAGAGAATTAGTTATTTTTCTTAATTCATTATCAAAAATCACCACTAAATTGAGATTTAATTGAAAAAAAAAAATATAAAATAATTTAAATATAAATATTCGATGTTTTTATTGACACCTAATTAGTTATGAAATTATTTAAATTTCGAAGGTTAAAAATAAAGAATAATTAAATGGTAGCAATATATAAAATTTAAAATTAGGGGGAGTTTTAAACTCTAGTAAGTTAAATATAGGGCGAATTTCAGAGTGGCAAAAATTAGAGTTAGGATTTTGAATTTTTAATATTTAAAAATGGTAAATGAAAATGATTGAGAAGAAAGATTTCATTCTAAATGATGAAATTGAATCAAATACTTTTCCATATAAAATATTAATAGTAGATAATGATCAACCAACTCTACTACTTTTAAAATTGTTTTTTAAATCGCAAGGATACTCAAGTTATTGTACAAGAAGAGGAATTAAAAGCTTAGAAAAATTAAGTGAATTTATTCCAAAACTCATATTGATAGATCTCATGGTAGCAGATATATCTCCATTTAAATTATGTAAAAAAATAAAATCTAATAAACGTTTTAAGCACATCCCCCTTATTTACTTAACATCATTTCCTGCTTCTATGGTTAAGGAAAAATTAGAAGAAACAAAAGCAGATGGTTGTATTACCAAACCTTTTGAATTCGAATCATTGGAGTATTTACTTCATTATTTAGATTAAATCATTTTTAATTATTAAGAAATTCATTTTATATTTTATGACAAAAATTAAAATATAATTAATTAATTGGTAATTTAAAAATAAAAGTACTTCCCTTATCCCTCCCTTCTGATTCTACCCATATTTGGCCTTCATGCAAATCAATTATTTCTTTTGAAATAAACAATCCAAGACCAGTCCCTTGAATATCAATATATTCTAGTCCGTTCCCATATCTCTCTATTTTTCCAAATCTAATAAAAATTCTGTTCATTTCTTCCTTGGTTAACCCAATTCCAGTGTCTTTTATTATTACTTTGACTTTATCATCTATTTTCAAAGAATTTATTGAAATTATTCCATTAGGCGGTGTGTTTTTTATAGCATTCGATAACAAATTTGATATTACCTGTTCAATTCTTACTTTATCGATTTCTAAAAATAATACATCCATAAGATTATGTTCTAGATTTAATTCACGCTGTTTAATAAGATACATCATTTCCTTAATACAATCTTTAATTAAATGGTTGATATCCGTTTTTTCTTTCTTTAATTTGAATTTTCCATATTCTATTCGAGTTGTATCAACCAAATTATCTACTAAGTACTTCAATCTCTTACCTCCTTTTTCAATCATTTCAATTAATTCTTTTGACTCACTCTTAAATTCATTAATATATATATCTAAAAGTAATTCAGAAGCACCACAAACAGAAACTAAAGGAGTTTTTAATTCATGTGACACTCTTGAAATTAAGTCCCTCCTAATTTGCTCTAATTCTTTTAACTTTGCAATTTCTTCTTTAATAAGAAGGTCTG
>JBHLQA010000339.1:379-4314 GCA_048885285.1 Candidatus Odinarchaeota archaeon | reverse complement strand
AATTCTATTTTCTTCACAATTTTTATTGAAATTAATTATCCTCCAAGACTTTAAATACCAAGTAATATTGAGACTAAAAGGGTTACGATTCCAGCAGTAACTAAATGAATAGCATATTTAGCTCTCCCACCGCCTGATATTTTTCCCAGAAAAATACCTAAATAGATTAATAAACCAGCAAGTATAATATAAGAGAATATAAAATGAATAAATGATAATGAAAAACCAAAGAAAAACGGAATTAACGGAAGAGAACTTCCTAATACTGGTGCTGCTCCATCCACCAAAGAAGCAATAATCGTGGCAAAATTTTCAGCTTTTTCCAATACAGACTTTTCCTTATTTTTCTTTCCTCTTTTGATTTTGCCTCTTATAATTATAAGTTCACTTTGTTCAGTTTCATCCTCAATTTCAGCCATGTCTCTTTTCATATCCAACATTTTTTTCGTTCGTTCGGCTTCTTCAGAAAGAAACGCACCCCATAAACCAGAAATCCCAATTGCTAGAGCTGTGGCAAAACCAGTAATAAGAACATCTTTTGGGACAAAATTGGAAGAATGTCCAACAAATAAAATAAAAACTCCACTTACAATACCAGCACAGGTTAAAGCACCATCAAAACAGTTATTAAAAAATTTTCTTCTCGCAATTTCTGCTAAATCAGACATTTTTGAATATTGCTTCCATTGGTGTAGTGTCTTCTTTATCTTCATTGTGTTCTTTTCCCACCTTCAAGTTTTATATAAACCTAAAATTGTACAATTATCCCTAATTTTTTTTTATCTTAAAATCTATTCAAAATCACTTAAATTTTATTTATAAATTAAATTATGAATATATTAAAATTTCTCTAAATACTATAGTTTTTATTAGTCTATTTTTTATATTTATAACAGTAAAATAACTATTTAAATGGAATTTTCATGAGTAAGATTAAAGAAGAAATTATATCAATGCTTATTGAGCATTCTCGAATTATTTATTCTGTTCTAAGTGATATGGGCGTCTTTTACAGTGGATGGGTAGAAAATTATGAGAAAAATAAATCTTCACTTGAAAAAAAGAAAAGCAAAATGCAATTATCAGAAGAGGATGCAGATAATATTAAAATTCAGTTGATTCAAAATTATTCTGAGGCTGAAACTGCAGGTTTAGGTGATTACATTGCTCTTATTCTGAGAATGGATAATGTCATTAACTACCCATTAGAATTTGTGGATATGTTACCACAAATTAAGGTGGATAAAAAAAACAATCAAGAATTAAAGAAAAGATATGAAAAATTGATTAATAAAACAATTGAAATGGCAAATGTTCTTAAATCAACAATTAAAAGCCTTAGAGATAAACCAGATGTAGTGTTTAGTAATACAACAAAAATTCATGAGATTGAAAATGAAATTGATGCAATATATAGAGAATTTCTAGAATATCTCTATTCAAATGAGAATTTAAATATTAGAGTACTCTTGCGGTTAAGAGATAGCATTGTACTATTGGAACAACTTTGCGATAGAATACATGATATCGCAGATCTCATAAGAGTTTTACTCTACCAATAATATCTATATTTTTTTGAAATAAAAGTTAAATATCATACCTCTTATAACCTTTTATAAGAAAGTTTATACGCAAATTTTTATTATTTTCTCTTAATAAAATTATTTTTTTAAATATTAACGGGATGTATTTTTTATGAATAACAAACAAAAATTTTATTTTTATCTTGCTATAGTTCAGGTTATTTTAGTACTAGTATTTCTTTTAACAACGGGTGGTTTAGTACAGACTGTTCACGCTCAGGCGGAGACATTTGATTATTATAATTCCCCAACAACAGCTATGTTAGCATTATCTGCCGCAATTGCAATTTCAGTCTCAGGTTTAGCTGCTGCTTATGTATTAAGAACCGTTGGTACCGCAGCAATTTCAGCAATTTCCGAAAGAGAAGGTGCCTTTGGAAAAGTTATCGTTTTTGTTGCATTTGGAGAAACTATTGCGATTTATGGTTTGATTATAGCAATGTTATTAGTGTTTAATATACCAGCACCTGGTTAAATGTTATTGATTTATATATATTTTATTTTTGGTGAATTTCACGAGTGCTATCGAAGTGCCATCTTATGCTTTTACATTGGTTAAGTTAGGCTTTTTAAAACAATTAATAATGGATGATAGTACAATTCAAAAACTAGAAGATATTACAGATATTAAACAATTTATTGAGTTTATAAGTATATTTTATCCAGGACTTGTTATCAATTCCTACAAAATCGAAGAAATTGAGAGAGAACTCTTTCATACTTATATTAAACTAATAGGTAATATTATGCTCATCTCTCCGAGAAATATGAGAACCTTTTTAAAGAGTTACTTAATAAAATATGAGATAATGAATATTAAACGTATTATTTTGGGAACTATTCTTGGTATGAGCATTAGGGAGAAATCGTTGTTGGTAAATAAATTAGTAGAAAAATATTTAGATAATACAGAATTCATAAATGAATTAATTGAAATATCTTCCTTAAACGAAATTCAATTATATATGAAATATACTAAATATAATAGAGAAATTAGGGAAGGAATCCTCTACTTTAAAAATACAAATGAAATTTTTGTTCTAGAAGCTTTTTTAGATCGATTTTATTATGAAAATATGAAAAATGAGCTAAAAAGGTTAGCTAAAAAAGAGAAAACTATAATTTCTTCATATGTGAAATATATTTCAGATATTTACAACTTAAATATAATATATAGGGGTATAAAAAATAATATTGATAGAAATTTATTGCTTCAGTTCTTAGTTAATAACTACCTTTTTTTAGATTCTGATATATTAATGGAGTTATTGAGTTTGAAGAATGTAGATGATTTTCAATTAAATCTCAGCCAGTATTTAAGTAAAGTAAAAGAGATAAGATCATTTTTTTTAAAGTCTCCTCTAGATAAAGATCATTTAATTTGGTCGATTGAGAAACTATATTTAGATTTTTTTTTCAATAAGTTTGAGATCAAAATCGATGATATTGATTATCAGACTATTTTTAAGATTATAGAGATTTTAATTAAAAAAGATAAAGAAATTCGATTATATATTTTGCCTAGACTTGTTGAGATTGGGCATGTTCGATATAAAAAATTAAAATGAATTAAAAGGTAAACAAATTAAAATTGTGATGATTGGATAATGGATCTTTTTGAATGGATACGAGATATTCAAAGTGTTTATTATAATTTGGTAGAAAACGCAAAAAATGTTAGTTTAAAACAAATTGAAGAATTCAGAGAAGAACAAGATAAAAATTTTGAAACTTTTCTTAACAAAATTAATGTTCTTGTTAAAACAGCTTTAGGAAATCTAGCAGTAGATATTGATTCTAAAACTAATGAATATGAAAAAGATCTAAACCAAGCAATCAAAAAGATTCAAAAGGAATTTAAAAAAAATATGCCTAATTTAGAAAAATTAATTATTAACAAAGTTGGACTTGATTTTTAATGGCAGATCAGAAAATTCACATTTTAGGAGAAGAGGAAATGGTATCCATATTTGGACTTCTGGGTCTAGAAGGTACTGTAGTAGAAAATGAAGAAGAATTTCTTAAACTTTTCACAGAATTAATTAAAAAACCTTCAATTGGTATGATAATTGTAGCATTAAATTTATCAGATACCATCATTGATTTTTTATTAGATTTTAAACAACACAATCGAATCCCCTTTGTCTTCATTTTACCTGATATATATCAACCAAATATAGAAAGAGAAGGTGTTATTTTTAATAAAATAATTGATGCAATTGGTAGTATTATTTCATTATAATGAGATGATTTAAAATTTCAGAAGAAAAAGAAATTAAAAAGCAGTTTGGCAAATTAGGTTATTATTTAATAGAAAAGGCACAAAATGAAATTAAAGAATTAAATCAAAAA
>JBHLQA010000339.1:0-369 GCA_048885285.1 Candidatus Odinarchaeota archaeon | reverse complement strand
AACAAATCTTGTTTTTAAAAATAGATTAAAATATTAATAAACTTTCCTTTGGGTCCATTGGGTCCTGGGAAGTTTTATTAAAAACTCACTTTTCAAGAATCATCGTACTTAACTTGCTGTGGCAAATTAGTTTATTATTTAATAGAAAAAGCACAAAATGAAATTAAAGAATTAAATCAAAAAACAGTCTTTCAAAAAGCTGAAATTAAAAAAAGATATTTTGACAGAAGTCATGATAGATCATTGAAATTGAAAGATCAGCTTACAGAGAGATATGATCAATTTTTAAATCAAGCTCTTTCATCAACAATCCTTAAAGGAAAAGAAAGGATATTAATTGTTAAGAATCAGTTGATTAAAGAGTTAAAA
>JBHLQA010000338.1:0-4314 GCA_048885285.1 Candidatus Odinarchaeota archaeon | reverse complement strand
ATCAGTTAAAGTGAGATTAATGTCGGAATAAAAAAAATAAAAAATTAAAGATAAATAAATACTTCATTAGATACTGTAAAAAAGAAAAAAAAAAATTCATTGATACAAAAAAGATTTATTTCTGGTTTCTTAGGTATTCATTCATTTCAACGAAACTACTAGTTCTAATAAGAGCAGCTTTAAGAAATTGAAAACCAATATCATACGTAGAACCGTCTCCACCTATATGGATGACCCAAGGAATTTCATGGTCATATATATTTTTTGCTTTCATTATCTTTTTCGCAGTTGAAATAGCTTCCGCTACAGTGGCACCTGATTCGAACAAGTGGTGTACCCAAGGAACATTCCATGAAGTAACATTATCTTTTGATGTGGAAACTTCTGAACAACTGGTATTATTTACATAAATTATATTTGTATCCGCAACTGCGGTTGCTGCAGTAGCCAATTGATTTAATACCATTCCTGCCCCACATCCTGGACATAAACCATGACCTGGTTGTAGGTGTATTTGAGGGCTTAATTTCTTTCGATTAACTCTATATACTTCAATAGGTTTTTCTACTCCGAAAGTATCTATAAGAGCCTTCAATTTATTATTTCTTCGTTCTGTTAAATAAATAATTTCATCGATTTCTTTTTCCATAAACTTGGGCTTAAAGAGATGTCTAAATCTACCCATTGATTTAAGATACTCAACAAACTTATCTTTATCAATATCTAATCCACGATAATAAGCAAATACTGGAACACCATCTTTTACTCTTATTGTATAAAGAGGCCAATATCCACAATCCGTCGCTAATTTAGAGATTTTTAAAGCATCAGATGCTCCATGTCTCCATCCCCTCATACAATCTGAATATGCTTGAATGAAAGCGGAACCATTTGATTTAAGAGCATCAGCAACTTTTCCCATAAAGTCATTTGGATAAGCGGGATTTACTGTAGCTAAGAATAATTTTTTAGTTCCATAGAAGGCAAATGGAGTAACTAAATCTTGTTTAACACCAATTTTACCGGGGATTTTCTCTCCTGCTGGGCCCGTAGTTGTCGAAGCAAAAGAAGGAGTTCCTCCACTCTCTTGAATTCCAGTATTCATAAACGCTTCATTATCATAGTTAAAAAAGAGAACATTACATTTTTCATTTCGTGCTAATATTTCCTCAAAGTTAATGATATTTCTTTCTGGTTTTGTCATTTTATCAATCCACCCCATAAATGTTTTCTTTAGTTTCTCGTACTCCGAGATATTGATATAATTGTCCCTTCATATCTGATACAGATTCCATTTTCCTTTTAGCTATGTCAAACTCATCTCGTGTTACATCCCTTCCTCCTAACCCAACGATAAAACTTCTAAAAATAGTTCCTAATGGATATAAGGCAGATGCAACAGACATTGAAAATGGTGGTAACAAACCGTTCAAAGAGTCACTTTTTTCTAATATAATCAATTTTTCCAGATTATGTTCTTCTATAATTTTTTGTAATTCTTCATATGGAAATGGTCGAAATGCTCTTACTTTAATCAATCCAATATCTTTATTTTTTGTCATCCAACTTATTATGTTTCCAGATATTGATCCCATAGTACAAAAAGCCGTTTTTGAAGAATTATTTAAATTATAAGTTTCTATTAAATTATATTCTCTTCCTGTTTCTGCTTTAAATTTATTGAAAACATTATTCATTTGTCCTAAAACAGGTTTTTTTGCTTCCTCTAGATTTGCTCTTCCTTCCATAAAATAAGCAGGAGTTACAATTCCTCCCCACGTTCCTGGTTTTGATGGATCAATACTATGTCGTGGTTTCTTAGGAGTCATTCTTCTAACAGTTTCATCTGGAATAAGAGTTAATTTCTGAACAGAATGTGATATGATAAAGCCATCATGAACAAATATCGTTGGAAATAAAGTATCTTCAGAAATCATAACTGAGAGAATAGCAGCATCGTATGTCTCTTGAACATTTTCCGATACAATTATGTTCCAACCAAGTTCAGAATTAGTTTGAGCAAATTCCCAACTATTCCAAATAGATAGATTAGGTGAATTAAAGGCTCTCGCTGAAATCATCATTGTTAAAGGTAATCTCCATCCTACAGCCATTGGAAGGGCTTCAGTCATTAATAAATAGCCTTGACTAGCTGTAGCTGTAAAGGATCTTGCTCCTGCTGCACAGGCAGCAGTAGAAAAGCTTATTGCAGCTAATTCTGATTCCACATTCACAAAAGCAGCTTTCAGTCTTCCTTGATGGACAACATCAGAAAGTCCCTCAACTGATTGAGTTTGAGGAGTAATAGGAAAAGCACATATCACATCTGGATCAGTTTGAGTCACTCCTCCTGCAACAGCGTAATTTCCAATCATGGTTGTTACTATAGGTTCCTTTATTTCCTTAAAAAATATTCTCATAGGTTCTATTGACATTTTATCACCTCAATTATTCTGGAGCAGCACAAGCTGCTGGTCCTTGTTTTAATCTTTTGCTAATTGCCTCTACTGGGCAAATTTCAAGACAATTTTGACAGGATTTGCAATGGGATTGGTCAATACCCTTCATGTGCCATAAACCATCTTCTCCTTCTTCTCTTATAATAGCAAAATCAGGACAAATATACCAACATTGAGCACAATCAGTACATTTTTCTTCATCCCAAATCATATCCCATTCACCCCAAGAACCTGTATTAACTTGTTTACTCCCAATTTCTATGACATCTTCATCACAATACCATACTCCAGCTTTATCAATATCTTTATATCCTGGTAATCCAGGATAAACTTGTTGCCAAGGAACTTTTGTGTCAACGCTAAAGTCTATATCAGAAGCCTCTGAAGTTTCATAGATACAAGTTTCTTCAAAAGCACGTTTAATAGCAGCAACATTTTTACCAGCAATTTCACCTTTGAATCGTTGCATTATCGCATCTGCTAAAGCGTCAATAGAAAAAATTGGCATAACTCTTAGTAAAGCACCTAATATGATAGTATTAGTTATATTCCTTCCAAGAATTTCCATTGCAATGTTTAATGCATCTATAGTTGCAATGTTTATATCCTTACGGCCAACAACTTGTTGAATAGTAATTTGATCCATAGTGGTATTTACAATAAGCCATCCTCCTGGAGCTATCCCTGCTGTTACATCTATCTCTCCCAAGAGAGAAGGATCTAATACTGAAACAGCATGCGGAGCATATACTTGCTCATTTGTTCTTACTAGATCCTCATTTGCACTGAGTCTAACATAACTCTCAGTTGGAGAACCCATTCGTTCTGCTCCAAATGAAGGTTGACATACTCCATACCCATAGAACGCCTCCACACATAGATTAGAAGCAGTAACTCCTCCCTGCCCACCACGAGCGTGAAATCTAAGATTAATTACATGTTCTTTTAATATTTCTTTCATTTGATCTGGAGTTATCATTTTTGCAAACTTTTTTATTTTTTTTTTTTTTTATTCAATCTCCTTAATAAATCTTAGGATAATAATTAAATTTTGCATAATATATCTTAAAAGTTTCCTAGATTTGGATTATTATCAATAACTCAATTTTTATAGAAATGTATTGGATAATTGTTCAATATGCATTATCCACATTATATTTTTTATTTATTTTGCTCAAATATTATCGTTTATTATCTAATTCTTCTATACTCCTTCCTTTTTAATTTAAAAATTAAATTTCTATGTTGTTTATTATATATTTATACCAATTGATAGGAAGGATCTTTTTGACTTCTTCTAAAAAGTCAGAAATACTTAACACACCCAAATCTGATATTATTCCAGAAACATAATTTGGTGGAGTAATATCAAAATAATAATTATGAACCTCCAAAAGCTTATTTGTTATCACTTTATCATAGACTTCATTAATTGGTTTTTCCAAAATCTTAACCATCTGATCATAATGACTTTTCAAATTGTATTTAAAGGAATCACATACTACATAAACATCTATTTTTTGGTTGTGAGCTAATAAGGTTAACGGAAATGTTCCAATTTTATTGATAATTGAACCATCTTTCAATATACTATCTGCCCCTATCAAAATTACATCAATTTCATTGATAAAATAACCAATTGCAGCATCGATAATTAGATGTGTTTTAAAATATAGGGATAAAATTTCTGCTACACGTCGTCCCTCGAGTAATGGTCTGGATTCCAACACAAAAATTTCAAAATCAATATCTTTTTCCCTAAGCAATAAATTGATTATGGTTGAACTATAAGAAATTAACATTATTTTTTGTGTTTTAGATTTTCGTCCATTCATAAATTTTCGGAAATTAGACT
>JBHLQA010000337.1:0-4320 GCA_048885285.1 Candidatus Odinarchaeota archaeon | reverse complement strand
GAAATGTAGTTTTTCCACTACTAGGATTTCCAATAATTCCTATTGTTAAAGTCATATGTATATTGAAATTTAATATCTTAAAATTATTCCCTTTTCTTCTTTAAATTAAAGAGATGATAAAAATTATTTACATAATTAATTTTTCAATCCCAAGTATTAAAGTTATGGTATAAATTTGGGAACTATGATTTTTTTTGATAAAAAGTGGGCATTTTTTATTTTTCATTTAAAATTATTTTTTATGTTTTCATACTTCTTATCTATTGTTCTCAATTCAATTTTTTTTTTCTCAGCGTTAATCTATCATTTATTAAAAGCACATCAGAATAATGAAAACAAACAAGGAAATTTAAGAGAATACAAAAAGTTAAAAATTTTTACATTAATTATATTTTTGTCATGTCTAACATCTGAATTTCAAGTGATTAATAACTTTTTTTCAAAAAATATAACTCTTGAAATTTTATTTAAAAAAGATTCATTATATATAATGATTTGCATATGGATTTCAAATATATTACTTCTTTTAGGCTTAATAACCTTTTTACTCTCATTCTCTATTACTCAAATAAATCAAATTGCCTTACCTTATCCAAGTCGTTCTCGAGCAAAACATGGACAAATAGAGTTAGGGAGAATAAAATTTAAAAATAAAAAGAAATATAAATTCAAGCTTTCGATAAGTGATTTAGAACGTCATATGTTTATTTGTGGGGCTACAGGTTCAGGAAAGACAAATTTCCATCAGAGATTCCTTATACGGTTAAATAACGTTCTAGATGTACCTTTTATGCTTTGTGAATTTAAGGGAGAATATACGTTCTTACAGAAAAAAATAAAAAATTTATTAGTATTAAAACCGGGATTTAATTTCTTTATTAATATTTTTGATCCTGAAGGAGCAGATCCGAAAGTTCACGCTGAACGATTATTTCAAGCATTTCGGAGTGGAATGAAATTCGAGGATAAGGAATTTACACCGCAGATGGAACGTGTATTCGTTGATGTATTGGTGGAGATATGCAAGGATGAAAACAATAGAACGTGGGAAGCGTTTAAGAGTTTGAGTAGAACATATATCTCAAAAAATTCGATGATTTTTAATAGGCAGGATACTAGAGGAGGCTGGACGATTGAACAGAGTATTTTTGCGATACAAAATAGAATACGTAGATATTTTATAGGCACACTTTCAGAGATTTTTGTGAAAAGAGTAGGAATGAAAGTAAAAGATATCTTTAATAACAAGGTTATTGTTGATCTCAGTTCAATTATCAATTTAGGAGGAGACAAAATTGATGCTTTATTTTTTCTCAATTTGCTTCTTAAATATTTGTATGACGAAAATATTGAAAGGGGAAGCAAGAATTATAGAGGAATTAAGCATATAACTATTTTAGAAGATTCACAGTATTTTGCCCCTCAGGAACTTTCTAATAAATCAGAAATTAGTACTTATATTGAAGATATTGCGTTGTTATTACGTGGAACGGGGGAATGTTTAATAACCTTAGCAACTCGTCCTGCCTTAAGTGAAGAAATTTTAGCGAATTGTGGAGTGTTAATTTCATTTAAAGAACATATGCAGAAAAATTTGTTAGGACAATTGCTTAATCTTGAAGAAAGTCAAGAGAGATACCTCAGTGAATTAGGATTAGGACAATGTATAATACGAGTAAATTCAATAGAACAACCGTTCAGCTTGATAGTGCCACACATGAAACGTGAAGAATTAAATGATGACAAAGTTATAGAGAATAATAGAAAGATCCTAGAAAAATTAAATCCTGAGGAAAAGAGGCAACCTCTTATAGAATATGAAAAAAAAACGAGAAAATATTGTCAATATTGTGGATCTGAGATAATCTATGGAACAGAAAATAATATCTGTGGTTTTTGTGAAGCTTATTTTGAAGATGAGAAAAAAAAGAATAAATTAAGAAAGGTCTATCGTGAATTTAAAGATTTAATTGATTGTAACACTAACCTTAAGCGATTAATTGATGAGTAAACCAAAGATCATTTCATTTTCTATGAGTAATGTATATATAATGGGTTAAAAAAAAAAGAAATGAATTACTTAGATGAAAAGAAAAATATTAAACATTTAAATTGAGTACTAGTAAGTCAACTATTTATATTACATATTTTTTTCAACAATTAGAAAGCTTTATGCAGTATTTTTCGTAAACTTTTTTAATTTTATGACTTAGAGATCTATATAAAGAAAATTTTTTAATTAATTATAAAAAAGTGAAAAAAAGATGGCACAGCTATCAGGAGTTCCAATTTTGGTTTTAAAAGAAGGAACTGAAAGAAAACGAGGAAAAGATGCTCAAAAGAATAATATAGCAGCTGCAAAAGCAGTTGCGGAATCAGTAAGAACGACTTTAGGTCCAAAAGGTATGGATAAAATGGTCATTGATTCTTTAGGAGACGTTAAAATAACTAATGATGGAGCTACTATTTTAGATGAAATGGATATTGAACATCCTGCCGCCAAAATGATAGTAGAGGTTGCTAAGACTCAAGATGATAAAGTAGGGGATGGAACTACTACAAGTGTTATTATTTCTGGTGAATTATTAAATCTTGCGGAAGAATTAATGGAACAGGGAGTACACCCCACAATAATCTTTAGGGGGTATAGAAAAGCACTTTTAAAGAGTAAAGAAATATTACAAGAGTTGGCTACAAAAATCGAAATTAGTGATACAAAAACGTTAAAGCAAATTGCTGAAACATCAATGAATAGTAAATTAATCGGAGGAGTTAAAAATCATTTTGCTGATATCGCGGTTAAAGCAGTGACTCAGATAAAAGAAGAACGTGGTACTAGTATAATGGTTGATTTGGATCAAATTCAAATAATTAAGAAAGAAGGAAAAAGCCTTTTAGATACAGATATAATTGATGGAATTATAATTGATAAAGAAGTAGTCCATCCAATGATGCCAAAATTAATTAAAGATGCCAAAATAGCACTAATCAGCTCATCACTAGAAGTAGAAAAAACAGAATTTGATGCTGAAATAAGAGTTCAAACACCAGATCAGATAAATAAATTTCTTGAAGAAGAAGCTAACATGCTAAAAAAACGAGTAGCTAAATTAAAAGAAATCAATGCTAATGTCGTTTTCTGTCAAAAAGGTGTTGATGATAAAGCACAGAATTTTCTTGCAAAAGAAAACATAATAGCAGTACGTAGGGTTAAGAGATCTGATATGGAGAAGTTAGCTCGAGCAACTAATGCAAAAATTATTAATAATATTTTCGAAATTACTGAAAATGATTTAGGCAAAGCAGGAAAAGTCGAAGAAAAGAAAATAGGAGATGATAACATGATATTTGTCTCCGAATGTGCAGATCCCAAAGCAGTGAGCATGTTAATAAGGGCAGGAATTGAACATGTAGTGGATGAAGCAGAAAGAATGCTAAATGACGCTTTATCTGTAATTAAAGCTACGATTGAATTGCCTTATATTTTACCTGGAGGTGGTGCTTCTGAAATTGAGCTCGCTAAAAGACTTAGGGCATATGCTAGATCGATCGGGGGTCGGGAACAATTAGCAATTGAAGTTTATGCAAATGCTCTTGAAATAATTCCTAAAACTTTAGTTGAGAATGCTGGGTATAATCCTGTAGATTTAATTGTTGAGTTAAGATCTAAACATGAGACAGGGGAAGGTAGTTCTTATGGTATAAATATTGACACTGGAAAACCGGATGATATGGTGAAAATAGGTGTTATTGAACCTTTGTTAGTTTTAACTCAAGCAGTTCAATCTGCTACAGAAGTTTCATCAATGATTCTTAAAATTGATGATGTTATAGCTGCTTCCGGTTTGTCGAAAGGACTTGAAGAGTAACTTAATTGTTTGTTTTTTATTTTTAATAATTTTTTTTAAAATTTATTTAATTTTTTGAACTGATTTCCCCAAGAAAATTTTGAAAGAATTAAATTAGCATAATTATAAAACCTTGTAATAAATAATGCTGCGGCTAAAGCTTCTACTGAACTTAGTTTTTCCCATTTTCCATAATTTGTAGGATTTGCAGCAATTAAAGGAGGCAATTTACGAGAATTCTGATAATTCATTTTTTTTAAATTTAAAATATTATTCCACGAACAATCAATTACAATTAATCCAAAACTTTGAATAATCTTTCTATCAAGATTGGATATCTCATTTGGAGCAAATGGGTTTAAAACAATGGAATTCTTTAAAGATCCATGAATTTTATTTATTATTCTTATAAGATTTAGCCTATTCAATTTAGTGGCAGTGCATTTCTTAGGGTCACACTCTCCATAATTAA
>JBHLQA010000336.1:0-4322 GCA_048885285.1 Candidatus Odinarchaeota archaeon | reverse complement strand
TTAAAAAGATATATGCAATTGATTCACTTATATTTTTTTTTGTATTAATAAGAAAGAAAAATAATCTAAATCTCGATATTAATACCATAATTCTTAAGATCTTCGATAAGTTTTTCCGTATAGTAATAATGGATTCCTTTAAATCCTAATGATCGAGCAATCTTTATATTTTTCTTCTCATCATCTATTAATAATGCTTCTGACGGGTCACATTTGAGATGTTTGGTTAGTTCTTCATAGAATTCAATGTCATCTTTATTTTGGTGATAATCAAAACTAAATACTGTATCATCAAAATATTTTAAAAAATCGTATTTTTCATTCAGATATTCAATGCGTTCTTTGATATTTCCACTGAATATTAACTATCTATATTTCATTTTTAACTTTTTTATTAAATCTTCAATACCATAATGAATACAATAAGATCCAAACCATATAAATCGAGTATGCTTTCTTTCTTTTTTGTTAATTTCTAATTTTGAAAATAATTTTTCTTCAAACTCATCAATAGTCATTAATCCCCTCCTTAATAAATTACCTTCTGAATCAGGTTTATCACTAAAAAAGTCTCGAAGTAATTTTTCATTTTTAATATCATAAATTTCTCTAATTTTCTCAATTGCCAAAAAAGATCCTGGTGTAAAATACACACCTCCTAAATCAAAAATTATTGTTTTTTTTAATCATCTTCATTACTGATAAGTTACATGCGTTTAGATTTGAAATTTTAAGGGATAATAAGATAGAGATAATATTTATTACTTTAAGAACAAGATGAATTCATATTTTACTTGTGTTACGTTTATAAGATACAATTTATAAATTTAAATAATTGAAAACAGATATTTTAACTACCTTTCCTTTTTCTTTGAATTCTCCTAAAATATTTCTTTTTTTGTTGCTCTAAAGGTTTTGAATATCCTAACAAATCATCAAAAACAATTGTCTGCTTTAATTGTGGTCGAAAGACAAACTTAGAATACTTTTTTTTCCAGTAGAAGCGTAGACTATTAAGATACATTAATAATTCTTTTAATTGTTGGAGTTTAATTTCTGTATATTCGATTATTATATTTTCCTCGGTATTTGATTCGATATTCCTTTTTAATAATGTACCATCAGTGTTTAAAATATAAATTGTTCCATTCAAATAAGCACTATTTTCTTTATTGTATGTCAATCCCAGATAGTGTGCATAGAATTTGAAACTTTGATTTATTTTAACGTTTAAATAATTTTTTTGAATAATATCTCGATTTTTATTTTTAATTATAGCTTTTAATTCTTGTTCTTCTATTTTCTCTTTATTAATTTGGAGAATTTCATAATATTTCACTTGTAGGTTGGTAAATATTAGTAGTTCTATATCATTATAAAAATCTTGAACTTCACGAGCTAAAATCCTATCATCTTTGACATGATCCCAAATTATGAAGAAAAGTACAGCAATTGATATTCCTAAACTAATATATAAGAGAATATCCTGTAATGCCATTATAATAATTAAACTTTATGTTAATTTAATTGATTACTCATCAGTTTAATAATTTTACTTATATAAATAATATATTTACACTTGAATTTTGTTAATTTCCCTCTGAAGTCTTAAGATACCTTTAATGAACTTTATGGTTAAAAAAAGTAATTATCAAAAATTTTCTATAAGAGCAATTAAAAAATTAAGATACAATATTTTTCAATTTTTATTTCTTTTTTTTATTATTTTATTATCATACATTTATTACTCAAAATAAGATGAGAGAAAATTTTTAAGAAAAATAACATTTTCAAATACAAATTATTATTATAAATAAATAAAAGATGTTGATATATTATGGCAAAAGCAGAAGAATATAAAATGTTTCAAGGATGTGTTATTGGCAATAGAATTCCATTTATTGAAGCTTCTGCAAGAAAAGTATTTGATGTACTTGGAATAAAAACTTCTGACGGGGCATTTGCGTGTTGTCCCGACCCGGTTGGATTCAATAGTACTGATCATTTAAGTTGGATGGCAATGGGAGCTAATAACCTTACTATCGCTGAAGCCGAAGGAAAAGATATAATTTCTTTATGTAATGGATGTTTTCAAACGCTAAAACTTGTTAATGAAGAATTAAAGCATGATGATCACGAAAAAGAAAACATTAATAAAATTCTTAAAGCAGTTGGTAAAGAATTCAAAGGAACAATTAATGTAAAACATTTTGTAGAAGTCTTGCATGAACATTTAGATGTAATAAAAAAAAATATCAAGAAAGAGTTAAGTGGTTTGAAAGTTGCCTGTCATACTGGATGTCATTATAATAGACCCTCTGAAAAAATGCAAACAGATGATCCTATGAAACCATTGAAATTAAGAGAAATAGTTGCTGCAACTGGAGCAACCCCAGTCGATTATGAGGAAGAAATGCTTTGCTGCGGTTCTGGAGTTGGAAATGCTGAAGAAGAACCAGCAATGCAAGTATTAGCAAATAAACTAACAAGTGCAACGAATGCTGGTGCAGAAGCTATGATAGTTAATTGTCCTGCATGTTTTCAACAATTTGATAATAATCAGAAAAAGGCAGGAGAGGTTGGAGGTCAAGATTTTTCGATTCCTGTTTTATATGTAACTGAATTATTAGCTATGGCTTTTGGAGAAAATCCAGATGATCTAGGTTTAAAATTCCATCGAACAAGGTTAACAAAATTCTTGGAAGAAAAGGGTTTAAAATAATCCAAAAAAACTATTATTATAAAATTTATTTACTTCTACTTTTTAATCATTTAAAATTTTAGATAATTTAATTAAGCAGTAATTCTATTTCAGATAAAAGATTTTCAGGCATTTTTTTCAAAAATCCTTGCGCAGATTTAGAATTTCCTCCGCCTTTACCACTAAATTTTCTAATTAATTCTTGCATTATCTTATTGGAATCTATTTTCTCATTTGGAGAGAGTATCCTTATTTTATTATCCTCAAATTGAACAATAATAAGTGAATTTGATGGAAAATTATCTAAAGATTTATTTAAAATCTTTATATCGATATCAAAATCAATATAAAACAATGAAATATCATCAATTTTTTTTACTGCTGCTTTAGAAATCGAACTTAAGAGCTTATAAGAGAGTTCTTTATGTTTTTCTTGTAAATTTTCAAAGAATTTTAAACGTTTTTTAAGTAATTCTTTAAATTTATTCAAAGGAGTATTGATCTCATTAGCTAATTCGATTAAATCTGAATTTGTTTTAAAATACATCTCCAAAGCTTTATTTCCTATAACATATCTAATATCAGTCCCCTTTTTAAAATCATAAATAAAAATTGGTCCAATTTCAGTAGAATTTTTCACGTGAGTTCCTCCACAGCATACCAAATCTAAACCTTCAATCTCTATTAATCTTACTTGAGATTCATTAGCGATTACACTTCTTATTTTTTTTGATATTTCTTCAGCTTCTTTATATGAAATTATCGTTGCATTTACTTTTAGATTATTAGTGGTATAAATTTTATTAACTTCAGTTAAGATCTCACTCAATTGATCATAATCTATTTCTTGAGATATTTGAAGAAAAACATCTTCATAATTAATAATAGCACGATTAGTTTCGATATTATATTTATTTTTGATAATAGCTGAAAAGATATGTTGAGAGGAGTGAGCTTTCATTATACCATTTCTATTATCCCAATCAATCTTTCCTTCAACAACATCTCCAATATTTATTTTACTTTTAAATTCAGAAGAAATATGATGGATTATATAATTTTTATCTTTTGTTACTTTAATTACATTAAATTTTTCATCTTTAATTTTTAAATTTCCTACATCACTAGCTTGATTTCCACTTTCGGGATAAAACAATGTTTTATCTAATATTACACCTTCTTCATAAATTAATTTTACTTTTGCTGTAAACTTAGTTCTATAAGCATTATCCCAATATAATTTCTCTGTCATAATTTATCATATGTTTGTTTATTTTCCTTCTTTTAGATCTTCATTTATGAATATATCAATTAATAATCTAATATATTTCAAATTTAAGTATGTTAAATATATTAATAGAGAGATTTTGTAAAGGTATGGTTTTTAACAACTTCCTTCTTACAAAATGGTAAAGAAGATCTCAACTCTTTAATAAGATATCTTTTTGGTTATTCAAGATTATGGATTTGCTCTAAAAATATTAATATCATCGCAATTGACGGGAAATTTGATGATTGCCAGAAATTGGTCAAGAAGGCCTTCCGTGATCCTGCTCTGTCACATATAACTCTTTCATCAGCTAATTCCATTAACATTGGCAGATTGCTTCCCCAATCGGTT
>JBHLQA010000335.1:0-4326 GCA_048885285.1 Candidatus Odinarchaeota archaeon | reverse complement strand
AATCATATCCATACAAAAAAAAGAAAAATTGGGATATTTGAAAGATCTCAATAATTTTATATTATTCTAGATATCCCGAAAAAAAGAAATAAAAAATTTTTTTTTTTTGACTATGATAATCCTTCAGGCTTTGTACCTTTACTATTTATAATTCTATCTACTCTCAAGATAAGATTTGCTAATTCCATTCCCGATTTTATAATATGGTTAATTAAAGCAGTGGGCTCGATTATCCCCTTTTTAAAATTATCTCCAACTGTATTAGTTATTGTATCAATTCCAATCCATTTATCTGCATCAGTTTTGTGAGCTGCTCTTAACTCAGTAAGTTTCTCAATCTCTTCTAATCCAGCATTCTTTATTAAAGTTTTAGGGATTTCTTCAAGTGCCAAGGCAAAAGCGTTTACAGCAAGTTGTTCTTTTCCACCAATTTCATTTGCATAAGCTCTAATTCTTTTTGCAAGTTCAATATAGATTGCTCCTCCTCCTGCTACGACTGTTTTTGTGTCAAGTATTTTAGCAATAACGCTTAATACATCATTTAAAGAGACTTCAGCAGTGTTAAGAATTTTATCAAGACCACCCTTGAGCAAAATAGAAACAGATTTAGGATTTTTACAGCCTGATAATAAAGTATATTCATCATCACCTAATTTTTCGAAAACTATTTTTTCAGCAAACCCTAAATCACTTTCTGAAAGAGATGTTAAATCATCAACTAAATTTGCACCAACAGCTTTCATAATCGATTTATAATCACTTTCACCAACATTTTTAATACCTGCTATCCCTTCTCTAGCCATATAAGCTCCAAATTTATCAGAAATATCACTACTATTTACTATCATGTTTATTCCTAAATCTTTAAAGATTTTCAAGTAATCTAATAGTATTTTGTCTTCCTGATCAAGAAATTTTTGGATTTCAGAAGGACTAGAAATTCGAACTTGCGCATCGAATTCAGTTTTCTTTACATCTAATTTTCTCCTAATAACTGTAATCTTAGCATCTCTTAATAGAGTAGGCATCATATTATTAACTTTTTCCTTTTGAATGTAGACACCATTGATTAATTCTGTTTCTCTAAGTGATTTTCCTGGTGCTTTAACAATTTTTACATTTCCTACTTTAGCAAATGTTTTGTCATCATCCTCAGCAATGTGTTTAACAGCTTTAAGGGCTAAATCTGCAAAAAAATCTTTTAATGGAGCAATATCTTTAGCATTCATTGCCGTTTTAGCAGCATTCTTAAGAATCTCATTATCATCTCGAGAAATTTTTTCTGCAATCTCGTTTAAAATTTCTAGAGCCTTATCAGAAGCTAATTTATATCCATGAGTAATAGGTTTGGGATGAATATCTTGTTCAATTAATTCTAAGGCATTGTTTAATAAAGCCGCAGAAAAAATTACTGCTGATGTCGTCCCATCACCAATATCTTCATCAATGGATTTTGCGACATTAACCATCATGTTTGCGGCAATATTTTCAATATCAAGATTTTTTAATATCTCGGCTCCATCATTTGTAATTGTCACATCTCCCATGGAGTCAACGAGCATTTTCGACATACCCTTTGGACCAAGAGTCGATCGTACTGTCTCCGCTATCGCAACCATCGCTGTAATGTTTTGTTTTCGAGCTTCTTTCTCGCGAACCTCTTCTGTACCTTCTTTCAATATAATTATAGGAACATTGCTCATTTTTCTACACTTTTATTTAATTATAAATTTGCTTATTCGTATTATTTAATGATCTCTAAATCACAAAAATTAAAAAACTTTTCTTTATATCATTAAAATCAATAATATAAAGTAAATTCAGTTATAGCAAGAGTAAAAAATATACCTTAATAATAGATTATTGAAATTCTACATAAGAACTATTTTTGTATTCCTTTAAAATCATATTCGAATTTGTTCTCGAGATATATTTTCTTTGATTTAACTCCCTAATAAAGTTATGAACATCTTCCGATTCCTTGAATCTGCATATAAGAGCAGCAGATTGGTCACCAGTCGTGTGGAAAATGCTACAAACTTCGGGGTTTTTGGCAATTTCAGTCAAGATTTCTTCAGTAAATTTGCCATCACAGTCGATTCTTATCAAGAAGGATAGTCTATAGCCTAATTTCTCATTATTTAAACGTAATGTATATCCCTCAATTACCCCATTCTTTTTTAACTTGGCGATACGATTATGTATAGTCCCAATTGAGATTCCCAAAGCGTTCTGAATTTCACGGTATGATTTTCTTGCATCTTCCTGCAGTATCCTAAGAATATTTCTGTCTATCTCATCTAGATCCTTTTCTTTTTTCACTAGGATCAAACCTTAAAATATTATATCTATAGCAATGATCAATATAATTTATTTTAAAAAATATATAAAAGTTTAGAAAAATCTAATTTTTATTGAAAATTTTTTAACTCAAAAAATATAAAGTTTTTCAAATTAGGTTAAACGCCTTAAAATTTATTATCCTGTATATATTTTTATTATCAAAAGATATCAAAAGAGTGAAGAAAAGCATGGATGACGATTTTAAAATCGATCCTTGGGGTTCGACAACCTTGTTAGATGATGATTATGATAGGCTTATAAAAGAATTTGGGATAGAAAAAATAACGGATTCTTTACGTCTAAAAATGCATAAAAATCGATTTATTAGAAGGAAAATTATCTTCGGACATCGAGATTTGGGTCTTATTTTTAAAGCTATAGAAAAAAGTCAACCATGGGCTGTGATGAGTGGAATAAAACCCTCTGGACCATATCATTTAGGAACCTCCACTACCGCATTAGAGATCGTGGAATTTCAGAAAATGGGAGGTAAAGTATATTATGGAATAGCAGACATTGAATCCTGGGAGGACAACGGCATACCGTGGGAAGATGCCCAAGAAACTGCTGTAGATAATGTTGCTGACATATTAGCTTTTGGATTAGATCCATCTCCAGATAAGGCTTATATTTGGAGACAATCAAAAGAATCCATTGTCCAAGAAGTATGTTTTAAGGTGAGTCGGTTAGTTACACAAAACATGCTAAACGCTATTTATGGTGAGAGAACTTTTGGTCTTTATCTCGCCTCTTTAATTCAAGTTGGAGATATTATTTTACCACAAGTATTAGACGGTCCACAACCAACAGTTGTCCCTGTAGGTATTGACCAAGATCCTCATTTGCGACTTACTAGAGATTTAACCCGTAGGAATTATAAGGGATTTTTCTTACCAGGTGCTACTTATCATTATTTATTAGAGGGAATTGATGGTTCTGAAAAAATGGCTAAAAGACATCCGAATAGTTATTTTACATTTAATGAACCATTAGAATCAATTGAAAGAAAAATTAAAGGAGCACTTACTGGGGGTAGAAGAAATCTAAAAGAACAGAAGCAGTTAGGTGGTGAGCCACAGAAATGCATGATTTATAAAATGCTTATGTACCATTTTGAAGAAGACGATGAAAAGTTAGCTAAAGACTTTGAAATGTGTGTTAAGGGAGAATTGATGTGTGGTGACCATAAACGTGAATGTGTTGAAAAAGTATTAAAATTTATAAAAGCCCATAAAGAAAAAAAAGAGAAACTTATTGACAAAGCTCGAGATCTTTTACAGATAGAATAAAATTGTACTTTACCCTAAATTTTTATTTACATTAGTTGACTTAATATTTTTTTTATATCATCAAGAAAATTAGGGAATTTCTCAAAGAAATTTATTTTTTGATCCGCTTCAAGTAAGGCAGATACAAAAAATGTCTCAGATTTTATACTGAATTTGAGTAAATATGAAAAAAGCATCCCTTCAGATGAGGTGAAATCAAAATTTCCTTCATATTTTTCCTCTTCCATCCGCTTGAGTAAAAAGAGATGCTCCTTAATAGATTCTATTAATTCAATATATACATCAGGTTCAATATCATTATAATATTCAGAAATAATAATACCATTATGATCAAATACTATAAGAGCTTGATTCTCAAAGAGATCAATATAATATTCCAAAAGTTCACTTAATTCAAAAAATTTTTTGTCGAATACTGATAATCCGTATGAGACTAACTGAACAATAGAGATTATGTCATAAATCGACGACTGCTGAAAAAGTATATTGAATTCAGGATATTCATCCAAAATTTTTTCTCTTAGTTTTTCAATATTTGCTAGAATTTCTTCATTAGCTTTTAACTTAGGATCAAATTTATGAAACGTAATGATTATTGGAACGTCCATTTTACTTTCAGAGAAAAAGGTTAAAATTGAATTTAAATATCCAAGTGAGTCATCAAATCGTTCTGGATCTTGAATATCAATGACAT
>JBHLQA010000334.1:0-4332 GCA_048885285.1 Candidatus Odinarchaeota archaeon | reverse complement strand
CTGAAACAATTTCGAATTTTTTATTATTATATATTACAAAATTCATATTAGCCCTCTAAAATCTAATCTTATTTGTATAAAATAATAATTTTTCCCTTATTTAATATCTATTTTTAAGATTATTTTAAGATAGAGAAGATCAAGAATTTCATAAAATTTCATTTCCATACCTCTCTACTCCTTTAATAAGGACGAAAGATTGATTGAATATGGAAATGACTGCATTAAGTGATGAGATAAAAGAAATACGAAGGGAATTCGCTCAGCAGATTTTTGATAGAATTAAAGAGGAAGCGTATACTATGGGAGTTTATCATTCTACAGTTCACAGTCTGGCATCTCTGTGGCTTCACAAAATCGCGAAAGAGGAAGGACTATTAAATAGAGAAGAATATGACAATCCAGAGGCCCATGATTTCCTTCTCAAAAGAATTAAAGAATTTTTAGTGAAATATGTTAAATAAAAGAACTTCTGATTAGAATTATCTTTTATCCTGTCTTTTTACTTTTTTTTCATATTTTGAACGTTCTTTAACAATACTAAGCCTTCTTTTCTGAACCGTCTTATTTTAACTTATGAGATATTTTATTCGATCTTCCCAAAATTCTAAGTGAGAACTTGGGTGCATACTTACTATGATTATTCACGTTTTATATTTATTATATACTGAAATATAAATCAAATTTATTTAAAGAAGAAACACATTATGATAATTTTGAATATGTTCTAGAATTTTATATTGAGATTGTTATAAAATAGAGTAGCCCATTTATTATTTTATTATAGGCTATTTGCGTATAATGTAAATATTGAGTCATCTATCATAAAAGATACGCGAGTATCCCATCGTATTTTATTATCACTATACATAGTAAGTGAACCCTCAATAATATATTTCCCTTTAATAAGACTTCTCAATTTTTTTATTTTCTTTTTGAAATGAGAATAGGCCTTTTCCTTTGTACATTTTTCAAGTTCACCGTATAATTTTAAAGCCAAATTCTCATCAGTAAAAGGAATATCTCGTAATGAATGGAAGAATACTTCGAGATCCAAGATATTAAAGCGATGTTGCTTACAAGTATAAATGATATTTGAAATTAGGGTGGAAAGTTCCAGATCGAGAATCGAATAAGTTGTTTGAAGTCCAATGATTTCTTCAATGGCAATAATCTCATCACACATTAATATATCATCTTATAATTGTGTTTAGTATTCAATCAAGGACAAAGAACAACCCTTTATAAAGGAAAAAACTCAATGAATTTCTTGAAATTTATTCTTAATAAAGTAGTTTTGAAATTGTTATTAAAGAATATTGAAAAGAAAAGGTTTTTAAAGCCGAAATTATAAATTTATCAGACTCTATAGTATTAAGATTTCAATGTTTGCATTTTTCTTTAACAACTCCTCATAAAATTGTAAGATAATGACCGGTGAAATTGATAAAATATTGCGATTCATGGTGTTTAGTTGTCCTTTTAATTATAGTTGTGTTCTGGAGAAAAAGGAGTTCCTTTGTAAACTTTTAGAATGTAAAGAATGCACAGAATACAACGAATTAATCAAAAAAACAAAGCAAAAACACCTATTTTGAAAAAAGAAAATATGATGAGATACTCAAAGATTTATTGTAGAATTATGCAAAATATAACCTAATAAATATTAGTTTTTATTATTTTCGCTATTTTTCCCTTTAGTATACGAAAAACAAGAAAATATAAAAAGAAAATTTAGCTTTAAGCGAATTTTTACTCTATTTTTATTTAAATTATTTATAATTAGTGAAAGAGATAGAGTTTATTCAATTTAAATTTTAAAGTTTCAGGTTTTACTTTTAGGATTTGATTTTTTACGATATTCTGCATAGTGATATAAAATGCTTAGACATTTAGTTATGTCATCCCACATACTAAAAATAGGGATATCATCTTCTACAAATTTCTGCATCCAGCGATATCTATAAGGAAATGGACCAGCAAAAAATAGAGGTTTTGAATATTTTTTCATAAATCTTTTAATAGATTTAGAAATAATATTTTCATAGAGTTCATCTCTTTTTTTCATCATATCATCTAATTCCATACCTGATTTTTCAATTATATTAAAAATATCATCAAAATCATAAACACCAAACACTATAATTGCATCAACTTCATTAGATTTCATTAATAATTTTGGGAATTTTATAAACATGTCAGTAAAGTTATTGTGAAAGGTAATATCAATAGGATTCACTGAACTTCCTGTTTTAGGAATATCTTTTTTAATAATTGATTGTAATTCTTGTGAAAATTCAGGTACTTCCAATCCATATAATTCAGAAGATTTTGTCATCATAGCACCGGGACCTCCAGAATCCGTTACAATTCCAACTCTATTACCTTTTGGAAAGAAATTATATGATTGAGCTTGTGATAAAGTCCTAAGATAAAACAAAAAATCCATAATTGAATTTGTAGAAATTATGCCTGTTTCTTTAAATACGGCCTCATAGATTCTATTATCAGAGCTAATCGATCCTGTATGACTCATTATAGATCTTGCTGCGGCTTTTGTACCTCCGGCATAAACTGCAACTATAGGCTTATTGGGAGTTATAATTCTCGCTAATTTAATAAACTCCTTTCCACGTTTGATTTCCTCAATATAAAGACCTATAACCTCTGTTTGGGGATCATTTTTAAAATAGTCTAGTACCTCTACTAAATCTATATTTCTTTCATTTCCTACAGAAATGGATTTTCCTATTTTAATGCCAAGATCATTTGTATAAAAAGCAGTTTGAGCCGCAACAGTACCTGACTGACTAATTAACGAAATATTTCCTCGTTTATGAGGTTTATATATCCAGAAAGTATTAAAATAATTATCTTGTTTTTCAGGATAGCCATACCATCCATTATATATACCTAAACAATTAGGTCCGATGAATCTTATGTTATATTTCTTAGCTATTTCATCAATTTGTTTAGATAGTTCTATTCCATCAGCTCCAATTTCTCGAAAGCCACCTGATGTAATAATTAAATGCTTTACACCTTTTTGACCACATTCTTCCATAACTTGGGGCACAATTCTAGTTGGTAATATTATAAAAGCAAGGTCTGGTATAATTGGAATATCAAAAATAGTTTTATAAGCTTGAATTCCTTGTACTTTTTCTAATCTTGGATGCACAGGGAATATATTTCCATTTAATCCACTTCCAGCAATGATATTTCTGAGTTGCATTGAACCCATTGTTGTCATGAGATTATTATTAGCACCAAAAACACAAATGCTCTTAGGATTCAGAATTTTTTCAAGAAAATGACTTTTAAGAGATTCTGATTTATTCTCACTCATAAGATTTTTTAAACTGTATTGTTAATAATAATAATTAACAAAATAACAAAAAGATTATTATTGAAAAATTTATGAAATTTCTTTATTTCTCAATAGTTCTATTTCGGCAGAAAAACCAGGAATCATACCTTCATAATCAACGTATGTTTTTTCCTTTAATTTTTTTAAAATAAGCCTTACCCCTTCAAATTTTTCTTCACATAGAGTTTGTAATTCTTTATAATTAATTTTGCCTCCATGCTCTTTTATCTTTTCAATTACAAATATTTCTTCTTGAGATAAATCAGACATATTATAATTTTTCCTTTTAAAATATTTATAATTTTGCACTTAATTTTTCCCTGTACTCCCAAATCCTCCTTGTCCACGTTCTGATCCAGTAAGATTACCCGTTTCAACAAATTTATAATTATATAACTTAGATAGAATGATTTGACAAATCCTTTCTCCTTTCTTCAATGTAACCTTTTTATTAGATAAGTTTACTACTATTGCCATCCATTCATTTCTATATCCCGCATCAATAGTGCCTGGAGAATTTACAATAGATAATCCTTCCCATAAAGATAAACCACTTCGAGGAACTACTTTAAAGTAATATCCTTCTGGAATTGCTGTTGAAAATCCTAATGGACAACCAATTCTCTCTAAGGGTTCTAAAATATAAGTATCTGTATCTACTTCAATAAGTTCTTTTTTATTATTTTCAAAAATAATCTTCCTGAATCCCATAATTCGTGCATCGGCACCTGCATCTCCTAATTTTGAAGGTTTTGGGATAATTACACCTTCTCTTAATTTCTTTAAAGGAACTGAAATTGTTTCCTCATTATTTTTATTGCTCATATATATCATTTTAAATTATCTTTAGTTTTAAAAAAAAATTTTTATTAAAGAATGGATATTTTGTTAAATATCAATATTTTATCGGTGAAAAAATTGATTGTTATCGACAGATACGACCCTAGAAAGGATAAAGAAGC
>JBHLQA010000333.1:0-4342 GCA_048885285.1 Candidatus Odinarchaeota archaeon | reverse complement strand
AACAGGAAAAAGTGATATAATGATTACTCGTACAATTCAAACGGATTTAACGTTCAATCCCTTCTTTGATGAAAACATTATTAATGAAGAATTAAAGGATATCGAGGGAATAGAGGAATTATTTCCACGTATTTCAATGTTAGTTACAGCAACTTCAAATAAAATAAACACAAGTGGTTTTCTACAACTATATGGCATTGATTTTATAAGAGAAGCAACAAATGGAGGTATGGGTGATTTAATTATTGTAGATGATGAAGGAAAAGAAACTGAAGAGATTTATGAACAAGAGCCACATAATGGTGAATGTGTGATTTTATGGAATGCTGCAGAAATTCTAAACATAAGTAAGGGTGATATTATATCTTTAGAATATCAAACTTATGAAATAAATCTAACAGTAGCAGAAATTTGTATTCAAGATCTTAAATTTATGCAATTCGAATCGTCCTTGATTCTTGTTAATTTGCAACAAGCTCAATCATTTTTACAGCGAGAAGGTCAAATAAATTTTATAGTAGGGACTATTACTAACCCAAAATCTGTTTATGATGCGAGTGATATAGAACGAACAACCAGAAAATTACGTATATTAGGTATGAAGATTCAGGATAGATTAGAGCTCAATGAATATACTGTTAACCTCCCGAAATTAGAGGAACTTGAAGGGGGGGAATTCATGTTGATGATGATTTCCATAGTATTTTGGGTTATTATTATCCTCTCTACTTTAATAACGGGTATATTAATAAACGGTATCTTATCTACTTCAGTAGAAGAACGTCAAAGAGAATTTGGAATTACTAGAGTTGTAGGTGGAAAAAAAACATATCCAATAAAAATGGTGGTTTTTGAGGGATTAATGTTAGGTCTTATTGGATCGATTATTGGAATGATTTTAGGAGGAACATTGCTGAGACCAATAGCTCAATTAATATTCCCTATGTATGGTTTTACTTTTGAGTTCGAAGAAGTTGAATGGGTCATTCAGCCTGATACACTTTTAATAACATTTGGAATCGGAACGATTGCTTCTTTGGCAGTAGCTTTATTACCTGCTGTAAAAGCAGCAAAGATGGATATTATAAAATCAATAACTCCTTTCCAAACTAAAGAAGAAGGGTGGGAGGTTAAGAAAGAAGGGAGTATGAATGTAAAAAGTTTTCTTACTGGTATTGCAGTTGCCACTATAGGAATGATTGTTTTTGTCTTGATGCCTAATATTTTTGTAACTGGTGATTTCATGTTAACTATGGGGCTGTTTGTTGGTTTGCTTTCTGCAATTATAATCGGTCTTGTCTTCGCTTCGGTAGGTATAGTTCCATTAATTCAGAAAATGTTTTTAGTAGTGATTTCACCTGCTATAAGGAAATATAGAAATATCCTTTCAATTTCCTTAAAACGCTATCGAAGGCGTAATACTACTACTGTTATCATGTTTGCTATTAGTTTTTCATTTATCTTTTTTATAACAAGTGTTTTTGAAATGGAATCAGAAAATACCTCTTTAAATCTAAGGTTTCAATATGGCTCAGATTTAGTATTAATGAATCAAGGATCATATACTCCTGAAGATGCTCTAACCCTTGAAATGGTTGAAGAATTAGAAACATTATCAGGATTAGATAAATTAGCAATATCACTACATAATACTTTCGATTTTCAAGCAGCATTAGCAACTTTATTTCAAGTGAGTGAGGGACAAGTTAGTTTTTCAGTAGATTCATCAGAGGAAACATTGATGGATATAATTCAATTCTATGGTGCTCAAGAAGAAACCAAATTTCAAACCACGGCGGGAGATATGATGGATTTTGATTCTGTAAATGCTGGCTTTATAGGTGTTAATGAAAAATTTGTTGATTTAATTGATAAGGATTTACTAATTTGGGGAAGCGATGGCAGCAATACGAAATATTCCTTCAATGAATTATTTAATAATAATAACACATGTATAATAGCAAAATCAATTGCAAGTTCACTTAATATTAGAGAGGTTGGAGAATATATAAGAATAACCTTTTTTGATCCTCAGTTAGAAAATGATTATGGGAATGTAACTTTATTTAGAGTAGTAGGAATTTCAGGTGGTATTCCTGGATTTTATAATTTCAGAACTAATGAGATGACTGCTAATGGAGGAGGAATTATGGTTTCATTAGAAAATTATATTCAGCTTATGAAAATTAAGAATGCTGGAGAAAAGGATATGATTATAGATAAGGTCTTTATAAATTTAATTGAAAAATCAGAAGAAAATATCAAAAACACTAAAGATACTATTCGCACGATGTATCAAGAAAAAGATATAATAATTGATGATGCCATTACTAAAATAAATTTCATGAAAGCTATGACAGAAAGACAAAACTTTCTAATGGAGTTAATTCTAATGTTCACAATTATAATATGCATTTTTGGGTTAGTAAGTAGTATGTATGCTGTTATTTTAGAAAGAAAATTCGAAATTGGTATACTCAGATCAATGGGAATGAAAACTAGAAATGTTCGAAATATGTTTTTAATAGAAAGTATGATAATTTTGCTTGCTGCAGGTATTATAGGAACAATAATAGGGATTTTTACCGCTTACCTTCTACAAACTAACTTGTCTCTTATGACGGAAATGCCGGTAATTTTTGCTGTTCCTATCGATATTTTGCTTAGAGTGTTTATACTTTCCATCACTTTTGCATTTCTAGGAACATATGTAATTTTAGCTAAATTTTTCCACAAAAAAAGTATTATGGATATTTTCCGGCAAACTTTTTAATAATCATTCTATATAGAAGTCTTTGTCGGTTTTTTTCAAATCCTTTAAATCTAATTGATTTATTTCATTTTGTAATTCATTATATAAATTAAAAAATTCAGAAGGATCTGAACAAGGAGTTTTAACTAAGTCATTAAGAACACTTTCATATTCAAGTTCATTACAAAAAATATCTTTAAACTTATTTTTAGTTTGTTGAGGTAGACTTTGATATTTAGATGATAATGTTAGAAGTTGATTTTTACTCTTAATAATTTGGTAAGGAATAAGTGCGAAATATTTATTTATAAACTCATAAGCCGATTTATATTTATCCATATCTATACATGAAATCTTAAGATATCTTTCAAATTTCTTTTCAAAATCGTTTGCAAAATTAATTACGCAATCTCTTAATAATTTAGATGCTTTAGACGCAAGTAATCCAATGGTAATATAATGTGATCTATTTACAATAAGAATTCCTTTGTTTAAATTTATATCAAGGATACCACCAACATGCATTACTTCTTCACTCATTATCTCAATGGCGTTAAGAAATCCTGAAAAAACTGTTTCGTGTATGTTTAATTCTGACCAATCATGATCATATAAAGGATTACCTTTATTATCTCTTACAGAGATTCTATAAATAATATAAGGCAGAACATAGAGAATTTTTACGTTTCTCATAATTACTAATGTTAAAATTAAAATTCCTATCAAATTTGAAAGGTGAATGAAAATATTAAAAATGGGATTAATATGATAGAGCAAATTTAAAATGAAACCTCCAATATAAAATAAAGTCCCAATAAAACACATAAACGATTTTGTTTTTAGATAAAAAGGGCTACTTAACCATGTTTTTAATCCCCACATAAATAAGTACCCTATGAATAATATATAAATGGTATTGTTTATAAGATCAAAGAATCCAAAAGCTACAAATCTTTCAGTTCCTATTTCTACTTCAAGATGTGAAGCATTAGGTAACATTCCTAAAAAAATAAGTAAAAATCCAAGACAACATGCTAAAATTAGACCAAAAGTATAATATGATTCTTTTGATATATTGTTATAAAATAGAATAAAAAAGAATGTAACTGGGAATAAAAGAATAACATTAACGCGAGTGAATGCCTCACTATTAAGAATAATAGAAATTATTCGTGTTAAATAATATAAAACTAAAAACCATGATGTAAGCCTTAAATAAAATAGTAATGGAAATCTTTCAGTAATATTGGATTTTTGGATTGCGATGGTTGCTACTAACCCGACAATTACTATTAATAATAAAAAAAAAACTTCTATATTAATAAATATATCCATGATGTACCCTAATTATAGCTCTATGATTAATTAAATTATTTTTTTTATCAAATTATAATTTTTGTTTTTGATATATTGAGAGGATTTTTTTCATTTTTTCAGAAAGACCAATTTCTTTTGTAGATTCATTTTTATAAGTTAATATTTTATGATCTATTAAAACTTTTAATCGATAATTAACATTTTCTCTTTTAAAACCAATTTCTCTATAAATTTGCGGTTTTTCAATCTTTTTATTATTCATTATTAGTGTGA
>JBHLQA010000332.1:0-4371 GCA_048885285.1 Candidatus Odinarchaeota archaeon | reverse complement strand
TTAATACTATTCGTAATACCGCAGATATAGTTAAAGCTTCCAATAGTCATCTGGGAATATGTTTCGATGTTGATGGTTCAAGAATTCTAGTAATAGATGAAAATGGATTAGAAGTCAATTTTGAAGATTTATTAATGCTTTTTATATCATTTGATAAAAAAATTCAAAGATCCAAATCTAATACGATTATAATTACGCCCTCAATCTCTCCTGTTGTTAAGGATTTTATTATGGAGGCGGGATTTCCTCTCAAACAGGTGGAAAACTATCCTGGGGAAATATCAAGACATATTAGAGAAGAAAGAGCGTGTTTTGCTGCTGCAGACACTTTAAAGTTCTATTTTCCCGAATATGCCCCTTTTAGTGATGGAAATTTCATTTTATTAAAAATATTAGAGATAATGAATCTTCAAGATGACTTACTTAGCTCATTGACAAAAGGATTTCCGAAAGGAATGAAAATTAATAAAACTGTTCCAATTTCGCCAGAAAAGATTGAAAATATTCACAATCGATTAAGAGAATTAGCTGATGAAAAAAAATATAATTACCATGATATCATAAATGAATTGAAAATAATTAAAGAGGATACTTTTACAATTATTAAAGTAGCATTATACAGAAATGCTATACTTCTTTCCGCGGAATCAGATGAAAAGGAAAAAGCCCAGGAAATGATTTCTGAGTTAGAAAAGGTAATAAAAGAAGTTTAAAAACTGGAACAATTTTTTAGAAATTATATTTTATTATAAGAGAAATTTATGATTTGATATGAGAAAATGAATTAAAAATTTAAAAAAAAAGAACTAATTATATAATAATATAATTTTAAGTTTTAGAATAAAAAGTTGATTTGAACATGGATATTACTTCAATAGTAATAATTGCTACTTTAGGTGTTATTTTTGTAGTTTTTTTATTGTTTGATTTATTCGAACGTAATGAAAAATATGGATACTTAGCATATGTTGTTGCTCTATTACCGGTTAATTTTTATTGGGGTGTTAGTGGAGATCCACTTATTGCATATATTATCCTTTTCGTTTTATGGATCATTACATTATTACGTGATACAATAGGAATGCAAATTGACAAGAATAAGGATATAAATGAAATACTGATGTATCTTTTTTTAGCAATCATAATTCAATTGATTGTCAGCGCAATTATGCCAGAAGTTAATGAAGATCTCCGATCAAACACAGAAAAACTATTATATTTTTGGTTACCAAATATACACTCAGCTATTTTTGAGACTTCAAGTGCTTTAGTTTTGATTTTCAAACTTGTTGCTACATTATTAGTGTTTCTTATTATCATTCCTCTAATCATTGATATTAAGGATGAGGAAGCTCCTTTACCTATTATTATAATATTTGTTGCTATTTTCATTATTCCTTTTCTTTACTTAAGCTTTATCTGGGCTCCAAATATGATGGGTGTATTAACTTTTCTATTTTCAGTAATATTATTTATAATTTTGCTGATTATAACACGTTCTGGCATGGAAACAAAATAAAACAAATTAAAATTTTTTTATTCTTCTTTTAACTTTTTATCATTATTTTTATATTTAGTTCGATATCAATTTTATAAGGAATTCAAATAAAAAGTAAGTATTTAATATAATATAATGGCAAAAAAAAAAGTACAATCTGATGAGATTCACCAAAAAGAAAGTTCTGAAACAGAATCTTCTTACACTTTGAAAGATTTACCTGGAGTTGGTGAAGCAACCATAAAGAAATTAAAAGAAGCAGGAATTCTATTAATCAGAACTCTCGCTATGTATCCTCTGAATAAGTTAATGGATGAAGCAGGTATCGGTGAAAAAACAGCTGAAAAAATAATTAAGGTTGCCCAAGATATTGAAAAGATGGGTTTCAAATCTGCTGATATAATTTGGGAAAAACGAAAAACATTGAACAAATTAACCACAGGAAGTCAGAATTTGGATGATCTATTATATGGTGGTATTGAACCGGGGGCTGTCACAGAAATTTTCGGCGAGTTTAGAACAGGAAAAACACAGTTAGCCCATCAATTATGTGTTAATGTTCAATTATCTTATGAGGAAGGTGGCCTTGAAGGTAGTGCTTTATATATTGATACTGAAGGTACTTTTAGACCTGAAAGAATAATCCAAATGGCAATTGCTAAGGATTTAGATCATAATATGGTTTTAAAAAATATAACTGTTGGAAGAGCCTATAACAGTGATCATCAAATGTTATTGATAAAGGAATCTCCTAAAATTATTTCAGAAAAAAATATAAAATTAATAGTAGTTGATTCGCTTATTGGCCACTTTCGTAGTGAATATACAGGGCGTGGTACCCTAGCAAATCGTCAACAATTAATAAATTCTCACATACATGATTTACTAAGATTAACAGAAATATATGATGAATTAGCAGTTATATTTACTAATCAGGTCTCCGCAAAACCAGATGTATTTTATGGTAATCCATTAATACATACTGGTGGACATGTAGTAGCTCATGGCGCTACAATACGCATATTCCTAAGAAAAGGGAAGGGAGAACAGAGAATTGCTAAAGTCGTTGATGCTCCACATATTCCAGAAAGTGATTCTGTCTTCTCGATAACTGAAGATGGGATTCAAGATTAGTTGTTAATATTCAAGATTAACATTGATTTCTATTCCTTTTTTCAATGATTCTGAAATTATACAGTATTGTTCGAATAATTTTTTACATTGTTCTATCCTCTTCAATAATTCAGGATTATCAATTTTTGGTATCATTTCAACATCTATTTTCTTAATTCTCCAGAAATTTTCACGATCTCTAGCAACTGTAACTTCAGCTCTTCCATCTAAATCTGACAAGGAAAAATTTTCCTTCTCTATACAAAACTCCAAACTGGCTGCTAAACAAGATAATACAGATATCCCAAGTAGCTTTACAGGAGAGGGTCCAATTCGTTTCATTCTTTTTTCTTTTCTTAAATCGATATATAGCTCATCTATTTTTAATTTTCCAAGATTACATTTGAAGAGCATCTTTTCTTCTAACTTCAATTCAACATTTGACTTTAATTCTTCTGACATTTGAATGATTTTTTTTATACTTTAGCTAAATTTATAATATGAAACTCCACATTGTTCTAGAAAAGGTTTGATTAAAGATTAATATTTACATTTACATCTATCCCCATCCGGACACTTTGAGTCACTATACAATATTGTTCGAAAAAGCTATAACCATCTTTAACTTGTTTTAAACATTGTTTCGCTCTCTTAAGAGTTTCTGGATCCTCTATTTTGGGTTCAATTGTAACATCTATTTTCTTGATTCTCAAAAAACCTTTCTCATTTCTGGCTATGGTAACCTCTGCTTCTCCCTTAAAATCCTCAACCTTAAAATTTCTTTTTTTCAAACAAAAGATAAAGCTCGCACTCATACATCCCAATACACCTAATGCAACCATCCTTGAGGGATTCGGACCTAACATATCAACTTCTTTATGATGTTCTTCATCAATATAACAATCTTTAACCTTCATATCGCCTAAATCACACTTAAAGATCATTTGAGATTCAAATTCATCTAATTTTAAAGCAACTTTAGTTCTTATTTCATCAGAAATATCTCACACCTCACTTATATTATTTAATATTAATTTGATTTTTATTTATTACTAGCCATATCTTTAAAAAGAGAGTATAGTTCTTCTCTTTTTGATTTATTATTTTTTATTTCTTGCAATAATTTATTTATTTCATTTAATTTTAGTTTGTAATACTTTAGCTCTTCCTTAGTTTCTAACTGAATTATTGATAAATCTATAGAATCGTCGATTGAGCATGCTCTTTTAACAAATTTGAAACATTGATTGATCCTTTGAGTTAGTAAATTATCATCAAATTGTTTATCGATTACAACATTAATTTGGTTAATTAGCCACTCATTATTTTCATTTTTTATAATTTTTAATTGGATTTGAGGAAAATCTAATTCTTCTTTATTATTTTTAAGACAATTAACTATACTAGCATTAATACAATTTATATATGTTCTATCAGGTAATATTGGTAAGGGAACCGATTTAAAGTCTAAATTTTTTTCACCTACTTCATCAAGAATGCAACTGAATAAATTAGTATCATTTAAATTACATTCAAAAAGCTTTTGATCATTTTCATTCATATGATTATTTCCCAAAAATTTCCTTATATTAATTAATTTTACATACAATTAATTTGATATTTTTTAAATAAAATTATTGTTTAAATATGAAACTTTTACATATTTACAATAAGGAATAATTTTTAAATAATAAACATCAAAGCTGTTTAAATTAAATAATACTTAGCCTGATTTTTAGCTTGTTTCCATTTTCTTTAAA
>JBHLQA010000331.1:0-4394 GCA_048885285.1 Candidatus Odinarchaeota archaeon | reverse complement strand
CATTCACCTATGAAAATCGGTGAGGAAAAATATAATTACTGCTTGCATGAAATTGAAAACAGGATAAATGAATCTAGGGCAGATTATATATACCAAAAACTCAGAGAGAAATATAGCAATATTGTCGATGATATTCCTGGAGCCCTGATAGGTTACAAAATATCTGAAAAACTCCCGGATGATCACCCTGAAAAAAATGTATTGATTAACCTGCTTAACAAGTATCGGAAACTATTATCCCGTGATGATTTACAACTCGGTATTTTTTACAACTTGTATTTGAATAAGTATATCTCCGATGTTTACACTCAACTATTAATTAATCTGATTCAAGATCGGTTGGAGTTTCTGGATCCCAAAATAAAAAAGTATAAAAAACCACATGCCGTTAAGATATTGCTTGATGCATCAGAGGACGAGGAAACCATTCCATTAATCAAGCTAAACTATAATCTGGATCAGCAAAGACAAATCCTTGAATTTATGTACAAAAGACTTTTTCCTGAATATATGGATGATAGCTATGAGCAATTTGAATCTCATTTTATTGATAGTGATTATGAGTTCAGGCAGACGGTTTGGAAAGGTACGGAACGTGAGATAGCTCACTTGTTTAAATCTCTGAAAGACTTAAAAATTATCTTATCACCAAACCAAAATAAATTGATTGAAATCCATTTTCTAAACAGGAAAGAAAAACCTTTCAAGAGCAACCAGTTACGGGTTGCTTATACAAAATCACCTATTGAAACATTCCTTGTTATTCATCAATTGATCCAGGATGTAAAAAAATTCGCGCTAGCTTTAAATTAACCTACGCTAGTTTCTTATTAACTTTCTTTATTTCAATTCTTTAAGTTTTTTCTGAGCTTGCAGGCGCATTTTACGTAATAATATATCTATGTCGTCCGATAAGCAGATTTTTACCAATATTAGCGAGGACAGGTTTAAGGATTTGATCCGGGAAGTAGTGCGAGATGAGATTACTAGGTTGAATCACACCGAGGCGGAAGATCTGATCAAAGCAAAGGAAGCCTGCGAATATCTTAAGGTCAGCAAGGTCACGCTCTACAAATGGTTAAAACAGGGTAAGATAATTGGCTATTACCTAGGAACCCGATTATTCTTTAAGAAATCAGAGCTTGAGATGGCTCTGACAAAGAAAGGGGATGTTTAATATGGAAGAAAGAATTTGCAGTTACTGCAAGAGACCTTTAGATCCTAAGGCACATGGGAATCAGTCTATGCATCCGGAATGTGCCTATATGCATAAACCGGACAGGTAAAAAAACGATACAAGATTGGAGATGCAGCCAAATTGAAAATTCAAAATAACGAGTCAATATTACCTCAATTACATGAGCAGGATCCTGATAAAATTGGCCACCCGTATGGTTTTATTTTGGAACAAGGATGAAGGTTTGAATATCCTTGCATCGAACGAAAATGCCCGGATATCAACAGTACTATCAATATATTAATCAATATGGATACGGTATCAACAGAAAGAATATTGAAACTTTAATTATCGCATATCATCTATCAGAATTATAATGGAATCCATAATACGCTTGATGTTTGACTTCAGCAAACCAACAACAAGAGAGATTAAATAATTTGAACTATAATCAAACAGAGAATGAAAATGGCAATTTAGCCGGGTTAGTTCCAATGATCAAACTCCAGAAAATCAAAGAATACGTTTAACTGAGTACGCCAAGGAAAAAGAATGGGAATTTGAAGTGTATACAGAGGTGGAAAGTACCCGTAAATCAAGACCGGTCAAGGCTGAACTCCTGAATAAATTACGTGAAGGGCACTATGATGGTGTATTAGTTTACAAACTTGACCGCTGGGCAAGATCAAGCACTGAGCTGGTGTTGGAGATTCGTGAACTGGCAAACAAGGGAATAGCATTTATATCTTATACAGAGAGCCTTGACTTTTCAACATCTACAGGCAGATTACATTTTCAGATCCTATCTGCTTTCGCCGAATTCGAACGTGATCTTATTTCAGAAAGAACCAAAGAAGGCATATACAGGGCCAAGAATCGGGGTAAAACACTCGGGCGACCAAAGGGTTCAAAAGATAAGAAAAAGCGGAGGAAAGCAGGCTACTATCTAAGGGAGGCTCGCAAAAAACAGATGGAAGATCAAGAAATTGGGATACATAAATCGATTCAGGACTATCTGAACAAGGAGTGACAATGAGCCTCAATTCATTTTTTTACTGGCTAACGGTGGAGCTAAGCCGCCGCGTCAGCGGTCGGCTTAAGCGAATTGTTATACTTTCCCGACTCTTTATAAGTTTTGAAATGCAGAAATTGTTACGAATCAAATTTTGTATTGAGCAATGTTAGTCATGGTTTGTACCATCACTTTAATGCAGATCTAATAATTTATCAAGGATTATATCTGGTCCATTGCAATTATTCTCAATCACAAAGCCTTCATTATCTATTAACGTATAATGAGGTACAGATTGAATGAAATATGCATCTCTCAGAATATCAGTCCAATTTCCTCTACAAATCAGATTTACACCCTTCAGAGGTGATTCCTTGATAATATTCTGCCATAATTCTAAGTCTTCATCAAGACATATGTTTATCAAAACCACAGGTTTACCCTGTAGACTTTGAACCAACTTATTTTTGGAAGGGATATTATCAATACAGGGTTTACACCAAGTAGCCCAAAAGGTTAAGTATATATATTGACCTTTGAAATCATTTAATGAGAAAAAATCACCATTTTCATTACTTAGATAGAAATACGGAGCTTTCTCCCCTTGATGAAGAAGATTAATGGTTTCTATTTCAGTCAATTTTTTATCATTTTGTCGGATAATATAGTTAACATGATCTTGGATTATTTCAATATTTGAAAACTGATTTAATAGTGAATCGATTTGACTTAATTGATATTTCTGATCTGCATAATATGAAAGCTGAGATAGTTGTGCGATCACAAATTTTACAAATAGATCATTCTGTAATTCTGAAGATGCAACTGGCAAACTCCTCGTGAATATTGGAAAGGCGCGATCAAATCCTGTTTTACCTTCAAGATTTGTATCAACTTTCATCATGAAATAACTACTTAGAAAATTGAAATACCCGATGGATAGATTGGCATCTGGGGTATTGATTTCTATACTTTCAAGAAATGAAAATATATCTTCTGATAATCTAAGTTGCTGTTTTAGAAATTGTTCTCTGTAGGAGAGAGATGCAATCTTAGCACTGGCATTACCATAATAGAGATCATATTTTTCAGTATTTATAAACCATTCAGGGAGATCATTTTTCATACAATATTCATCAATAAAATCTAATTGAGCACTACAAAGCGAATCGTATTTAATTAATGTTTCAATAAAAGGTAATGATGGCATATTAAAGTTGGCTGAAGGTAAAAAACCAAAGCACCTCTGTTTCTCTTTAAAGTACTCATTAATTGTTACGGATTTCCCAGATTTAAATTGAATTGCATCAAAATAGTCTACTGTATAATCATAATCAAATGATACCTCCAAATGATCTCTAGGTAATACAAAAATGAAATATGGCTTATGTCTAAAGAAATACCATACTAAATGAGGTTCACTAATTGACAGAGTAACTTGTGAAGATCCATTCATTGGCAAAACAATCTGCTTTTGTTCAGAACTATATAAAAAATATGAGACAGAGAACAGATTTGCTATGACTGTATCAGTATTATTGGTCGTATTAATAATTAAGTCAGTTGAATCAATTAGTGAGAAATTAACATTATCAGAAGTCCTTATTCTTGTGCATGACAAGTCTGATAATATTGGCAATATCATCGATATAGTTATCAAAGCTCTCACTGATCAAAAAGCTTAGCGTAACTTATGTGTAGATTCTTTATTAAAAAAAATTGAAAGTATAACATTTTATTCTACTGCCAATAGCGATATAAGAGTAAAAATAATACATATGCAGTTAGACTGTTGACAATAACTAATCTCAGTATAATAAAGAATATATTCCTAGATTGTGGCAAAATTCAGCATAATATGTTAAATCTATGTGGAACCTTCCCCGATAACGGAGGTAGTCGTTTTTAGCGGATATCCTTACCAAATAAGTCAGAAGCACAAATTATTTTCTGGCCCATTGTTCTGAATAACAGAGTCCGTCTGTTATAGAATCAAATTGTTGCAATATTTATCAGAAAATCATTGAATTTTCTTAGCTAAAATAGCTGTATAACAGAACTGTACTGTTATTGATGATCAGGCCTATATTTTGCCGAAACCTTTTATGCCAAAATCTTTTCATCGAGTAGTCAGGAGCGTAACTTTATATTTATATATAGAAATTACACAATTTCCCTAAGGTGAGATCTATTATTATTTATTTG
>JBHLQA010000330.1:0-4414 GCA_048885285.1 Candidatus Odinarchaeota archaeon | reverse complement strand
CCCATTCCTAAAACTTTCCCAGGGATAACAATTATATCATCTTTGCTGGTTTTTTTGTTAATACGATATATATTTGCTTTAACTCTGTTTTTTCTTGGACCACTTAATTTTTTGGATAATTTCTTCCAAATTTTTATCTTAGTTTTCCACAAATCTCTGATCAGTTTTCTCACATAATAATTCGATGGGCCAGTAATTTTATGGGACATTAGTTATAACCACCAATAAACCTGATATCTGAAATTTATGATATTTTAATAATTTTTTGATAATTTATGATTCTATCTCAATTTCTCCTAGATTTTGAATAAATTCATCAATTTTTTCTAAGAAAATCTCAAATGATTTCTTTATGATAACATCAAAAGAAAGAACTCCGTCACTCTCAATAGAAAAAATATACGTATTATCTTTCCATCCTACCTTTATTGCCTCCTCAAGACATTCATTTTGACAAAAATTACATAGCGTACATTTTTTCCAATAGTCTTCTATTAAGATTGGAATTTTTTTATTTGAAAAATCATACAATTTTTCAGGACACATTCTTGAAATTAAACATTTATCTGGACATTTCGCACATTTCGTGCTGTCAAATTCTATTTCTGGATAAAATCTATAGAAAATATTTGAAACTGCTTGATATTTGACATGATCTTTTGCTAAACCTAATACAGCATAAGCTTCAATTATTACTTTATCATTCTTATCAATTTTGACTAATGGAATATTAGAATTAACAGGAACTATTTTTGGATCATTAGAACTTAAATTCGCAGAATAAATCTCCATTGTGGAATTCGATGAATTAGTTACTTCACATGTTAAAGAGACCTGACAAAGTGGACACCCATATCCTCCACATTCACAATCACGTGGAAGCTTATATACCTCTAAATCAGTCTTTAATGGAATTAATCCTAAACGGTGAGCAATTATTTCATCATACAAAGGACTATCGTTTTTAAGAATGATAACCTCATCTATTGCCATTACAGGGATCTCAGAAATAATAATTCTGCGAATAGCATTTGCCATTTCAATAGAAATCCCTTCTACCACAAAAACAAGTTTTGTATCGCTTTTTTCAAGAACTTCAAGACTCATGACTTTCATTAATACAGAATTATAATAACCTCTTAAATGAATCGTCTAAGATAAGTTTTATTATTCTAAAGAAAAAATAATGGTAAATATTGTTAATAAAACTTCAAATATTCATAAGCTTTATTTGGAGATTGAAAACAATATTTTATTTCTTGAAAATCTTTTCGAAAATCTACTACTTCATTTTTTATTTTTTTAGGGTTTTTCCTATCAATGAGTAGTTTTTTAAAAAATTCAGCGATATCAACCATTTCACTTTTACCCATACCAAGTCTAGAAATCTCAGAAGTTCCAATTCTTAATCCTCCGGGATTTTGATAATGCCTACCTTGGGCAATATCATATGGTAAAAGATTACGATTTAAAATAATGTTAGCTTCTTCTAATAATTTCTCAATATCTCCCCCTAAACCAATAGTTTTCTCAAAATCAGTAATATCGACTACTATTTGATGAGACTCTGTAAAATTTTTGTGTTCCATCAATACATTAAATCCTATATCTGATAAAGCCTGTCCAAGTGCTTGAGCATTTTCAATTACTCCTTTATGATATTCTTTTCCAAATTCTAACATTTCTGCTAAAGCTACCGCCAACCCTGCTACATTATGCAAATGATGATTAGATAATAAGGCAGGAAAAGCGCAAGATCTTAGAGATTCAATTAGATCCTCTCTATTAGAAACTAAAGTACCATGTTGAGGTCCTGGAAGTGTTTTATGGGTACTCATAGTCATTGCATCTGCTCCTTCTCTCAAAGGATCCTGGAAATACCCAGACCCTATTAAACCTGCTACATGTGCTCCATCGTACCCAACATATGCACCAACTTCTTTTGCAACTTCACTAAGTTCTTTAACGGGGTGGGGAAACAAAAATACAGAACCACCAAATAAAACTAATTCAGGTTTAAATTCTCTTATAATTTTTGCAGATGCATCAATATCTATGTTCATTTCATCATTATCAAATGCTAAATATTCCACCTTTATTCCTCTTGTTGTTCCAGCTGTACCAAAAATTTCATTCCCACTTTTAGCAAAGCGAGGACCATGTGAGATATGACCTCCTCGAACAATAGCCATACAACACATCTTACCATTATTATCCGAAGTAAATGCATTATACATAACTAAATTTGCTACCACTCCTGATACAGGTCTTACATCCGCATGAATACATCTAAAATACTCCTTGGTAAGATCCATACAAATATCTTCAATTTGATCTATAAACTTACATCCTGCATAGACTCTCTGTCCACTCCAACCTTCTGCGTATCGATGTGAGAAATCACTAGCACACGCCTCATCCACAGCGGGACTCGTGATATTTTCAGAAGCAATTAGAGGTATAGATTTTTGAAACAAATCATGATGTTCCATTAAAAGATTTCTAATTTCTTCAACTTTTCCTCTCAATTTTCATCATTTCTTTTTATTCTCATTTATATAATAATAAAAAAATAAAAAATGCAATTTTTTTAAATCTTATGTGAAAAAAATAAATCTCAAAAAGACAATTGGAATAGTCTTTTAACATTTCTTATATTCTTAATATCCTCTTAATATTAAAGAAATTTATTTCAAAATCAATTTATTTAATTTATTTTTACAATTAAAATGTCTATTCTTGAATATTACTTAAAATTGATTTAATGAATTCTATAGGCATTAGTGATTTTTGAGCTATTTCTTCAATAGTTTTTCCCTCAACATGAAGTCTAACTACAACCTCTGACATAGGTTCAGCAATTTCAATTATATGATCATCAGGGTCGTAAATTCTAAAAGCTCTCTGACCCCAAGGATGTTCTATAATAGGATGTATAATTTGAATTTCCTGTTTTTTTAATTTT
Source organism: Candidatus Odinarchaeota archaeon (assembly GCA_048885285.1). Lineage (GTDB taxonomy): Archaea > Asgardarchaeota > Lokiarchaeia > Sigyniarchaeales > SOKP01 > Loki-b32. Next base: position 1,449 of record JBHLQA010000330.1, on the reverse strand, counting down.
TTGAAAATTTTCTCAATTTCAGCACATTCAAAATATATCTCAAAATTATTCATTCCAACTTTAATATTTTTTGCTTCCTTAGAAAAAATTGTATTCAATGCATAATTTTTTTCCCAAATGGCGAACCCTCCCTCAAAACCTACATTTCGCCCAAAATCCATCATAATTTTTTGACCAAGGATGATATTATAGAAATATTTTGAACTCTCAATATCATTTACAAAAAATACAGTACTTTCAAATTTTAAAGTAGGTTTTATATTTCTAACTTGTTTTGACATTTTCCTTATATGAATAGTATTAATATCTTCTATCTTTTGTAAGAAAAAAAAAAACTATACCCTAATTAATTTCTAGTTTTTTCAATTATGTCAAAATCATTCTTCAGATTTCTCAAGAATTAATCTTGCTTCAAATAGATTTAACTTTTTTCCTGCCTTTTGTTTTTCTAATGCAGTAGCTAATTTATCTTGTTTAATTTTTTCAATCATTTCATTTTTCTTATTTTCTCGTTTAGATTTCATTGCTGACTTTTTACTCGGCTTATAAGGTTTTTTCCCTTTATAGGTGTTTTTTCTTTGATTCATTAACTTTAAATACTGTTCATGAAATTGATCTGCTGTTTTTTTATTGCTTATTAGTTCTTCTTCTAGTTTTCTCTTCTCTTCTTTAAGTTTATCAACATTTTGAAACTCTTGTAACATCCTTGAATGATAAGTTTGTGATTTTTCAGACCATTTATTCAACTGTTCATAAATTTTGTTAAGATTAATCTTAACAATTTCAATTTTTCTTTCAATCTTAAAAATTTCATTGCTATTTTGTTCTGATAGATATTCCTGTTTCATTGCAGCTAATTCTCTTATTTTATCAATAATAGTATTTTCTTCTGTAATATCAAGCGTCTCTGTCTCTATTATTCTCTCAAGATTCTCAATTTTTCGTTCAATTTGTTTTATCGAGAGAACCTGATTATTATTACTACCATCTTTTTCTGATTTCTGTAAACTCTTTTTTTCTTCTATTAACTCATCTAAGAGTGTTTTATATTCAATTTTTTTTTTTTTAAGCTTTTTAACCTTGTCATTCCAGTAATCCCTTTTTTTTTTGTGTTGTTCCTTAGCAACTTTTAGAGAATTAGCAATCTCTATTTCAATATTTTGAAGTTCATTGATATAATCCTTTGTTTTCTTATTTAACTCATCTCTTTTCTGTCGTAACTCTTCAATTTTTAACTGAAGGGATCTAAAAGAAGTTTGCGATGATCGAGCTTTATAGGGTTTCTGTCCACTCATAAAATAATTCATTAAAGAGTATTAATAAAAAAGCTTTTTTATAAGTCTAATATATTTGAGAGTTGTAGGTTTTTTAAATATTTTTTGTAAATAAATTAATAATAAAAGTAAGCTTTCTTATAAAGAATTAAAGATTTGGATATTTTAGAAATAA
>JBHLQA010000329.1:0-4419 GCA_048885285.1 Candidatus Odinarchaeota archaeon | reverse complement strand
TTTCTTTTGATACCAGCAATCCTTTCCAATAAGGGTTGTCCTGGTTTCACATCCTTTAAACTTTTGGATTCTATTAATCCTGCTCTTATTGCTTCTTGATAGATTTTCTCACCTTTCTTATTTCTCGTAATCACCGTGGACCAGCCACTGGGTGACCCAATTGATCCGATAGAGATATCTGCATAATCAGCAGTTAAATCCTCGCAATAATGACAATTGTGACGTGCATAAGATTTAACATCATTCAAAGGTACCTTTAAATCTTCACCTGAATTTAAGTAAATAATGAATTTACCACCACTTATGTCCATTTTTGTAACTTTTTTAAAATCTGTTTTAAATTGTTCACTAATTAAGTTGAGGACACCTTGATAAGGAAAAGACTCCATACAAAAAAGGCCTATTCTATATTTTATATTTTTGAAAGGAATCTGGCCACTTGGAAACCAAGTACCCTTCTCTAAAGCGTTCATCATACAAGGAACCCCTACGACTGCAATATTATCATATTTTTTTGTTTTATCTATAATCCTCAAAGTTGAGGAATTGGCATATTTAGTACCACTTGTTTTATATAAATCTTTTAGATCTTCTATTATAACAGGTTCTGGTTTCCATAGTTCTTCTGAATGTTTCACTGCTATAATAGCATCAACTTTTTTTTTTTTTAGTAAATATTCAAGTATAGAAGTGACAATCCCTCCATCTTGTCGTACTTTTTTAATTTCATCCTTAGTAGTAGTGGCTGAATAAGTATTGACATAACCATTAATTTTTTCAGAAAAATTCAAAGATTTATCAAGTTTCTTTATATTTTTACCTGCTTGTTCAATAGAAAATGATCTTGGGCACACTGAATAGCATAATCCACATTTCATACAAATTTCATCATCGATTTCTAAAGTATCTGCTGTCACTGTAATAGCATTTACAGGACAAATTGAAGAACACCAACCGCATTGACAGCATACTTCAGAATCAAATACAACTGAAACAGGTTCAAAAAAATATTCAATAAAATCATCAGGTATGTCTCTAAGTTGATATCTATAAAAAAATTCTGTTTCTTCAACTTCTTTTTCTTCCCCCTTTATTTTTTTAATAACTTTTTTAATCTTTGTTTCAACAATTTCTTCAATATAACCTTGTTCTTTCAAATAAATAATATCGCGAATTACATTTTCTGGTGGAAAATCTTGTACCACTCTTGTAATTTCTTCCAGAAATAATGGCTTTTCACCAAGCAATCTTTCACATACTAATTTACGCTCTGTTTCACTATCAATCATTGCATCAAGAATATCATAAAATTCAGTTTCATTGATCTTACCTGCTTTTAGAATTTCATTTTTAGCTTCAAAAAAAGCTCGAATTTGGAAGTTTTCAATTGCCTTATAGGTGGCATCCATTAAATTTTTGGAAGAAATTCCATTAAAATTTTGATTTTTTGAAATTTGAACCATATTTACAGCCTTTTGGATTACATATTAAAAAGTTTTATTTAAAATTGAATACTATTTTTAAAAACTCCTTCCCGTGCAGGGTTCGTCTTCTTATAACTACAATTTACTTACAAGAATCATTCTACAGGAGTGGTTATGACTTGTTTTACTTTCACTTTTTGTTCTTCTTGTGCTAAGTTTAATGGACTGGGTCCGACTTTTCTTACTCTTTCATAAGCATTTTCAACTGATTTCACAAATTTTCCAGCATCTCCCCCACTTAACCAATACATATTTATTCTCTGATTACTAAAACCTCTAGATTCTAAGATTCTATTGGCTAAGTCTACGTGTTTTTGGGCTGTGAAGTTTCCGTTTTTAAATTGACATTCATTAGGTTGTCAACCTACAATCATAACACCATCCGCACCAGCTCTAATACTGTAAAAAATGTGCTTTACATCAACCCTACCAGTACATCTAACTTTGATAATTTTTACTGCTGGAGTATATTTCAATCGTGAAGTCCCAGCTAAATCGGCTGCGCTATATCCTCACTTTAAACAAGCAAAAACAATTATATTATATTTATAATCCATGTTTGATTAATCGCCTCCTAAAATTCCATCAATTTCGGCAAATATTTGATAATCTCGATAATATCTGATATCAATAGCTTGAGTAGGACAACATGACGCACAAATTCCGCATCCGTCACAATTTATTTCATCAATAAATGCTCCAATCCCCTTTTGAATCTTAATTGCACTTTTAGGGCATTCCTTTTCGCATCGTCTACATGAAATACAAAATTCAGGATCAACCTCAGCAGTAATAAGTTCTATATCGATTTGACCTGGTGCTGTTAACTCAGCTACTTTGCTAGCTGCAGCTCTGGCTTGAGATACAGAATATGAAATGTTTTTCGGTCCTTGAGCAAAACCTGCTATAAAAATACCTTTTGATTTTGTTTCTTGTGGTAATAATCCGAAATGGGATTCTGTAAGGAACCCATAGGCATTGGTATCAAGATTTAAAACTTCTACTATTTGCTGAGTACCTTTTGAAGGGAGTGCAGCTGTAGATAAAACAACTAAATCAGCATCAATTTTTACAATCTTATCCGTAAGTGTTGAATACACTCGAACTTTCAAATTTTTTGTTTCCAGGTCTTCGGAGATTTCACCTACTTTTCCACGAATCATTCTAATTCCTGCTTCTTTAGCTCGCTCATAATATTCTTCAAAACCCTTTTCGGGAGTTCTTATGTCAATATAACAAATTGTAATGATTGCATCGGGAAATTCTTCAAGTAGTAATCGCCCATTTTTTAGAGCAAGCATGCAACACACGCCACTACAATATGTTCGTTCAGTTTCTCGACTTCCTACACATTGTATAAATACTATATTTTTAGGATTTTTATTATCTGAAATTCGATGGACATGACCTTCAAGTGGTCCATTTGGAGCGAGAATTCGTTCTAATTGGACTTGAGTGATGACATTTTCAAATTCTCCATATCCATACTCTCCAAAAGGTTCATATATATCCCAACCAGTTGCTATGATAATTGTACCAACCTCAACATTAATTTCTGTAGCAACTTGACTAAAATCGATTGCACCTAATTCACAAGCGTCTACACATGAAAAACATTCAATACAAGCGTCTCTATTGATATCATAGAGAAATGGTACTGCTTGACCAAATGGAATATCAATTGCTTTACGCACCCCCAGATGCTCATCGAAAAAATTTGATATATAAACTGGACAGACCTCGGTACATGCTCCGCATCCATTACATTCATCAGTTGTATAGCGTGGTTTCTTTTCAATAGTTACTTTATAGTTTCCAACGTATCCTTCTACTTTCTTTACTTCGCTATAAGTTATTAGTTCAATATTTTCATTTCGATTAACTTCTAACATTTTAGGTCCACAAATTCATATTGCACAGTCATCAGTCGGAAAAGTTCTGTCTAATTGCGACATTCTCCCTCCTATTGTAGTTTTTTGATCAACTAAATATACCTTAATTCCTTGATTCGCAAGATCTAATGCGGCATTCATACCAGCAATCCCAGCTCCGATAACCAAAGTAGCTTTTGTAACCGGAACTGTCTTAATTGGAACAGATTCTAATCGTTTAACTCTTTCTATCCCGCTTTTTACTAAAATTTTTGCCTTTTCTGTTGCTTCCTCTTTACTGTCAGTACACCAAGAACATTGTTCACGTACATTAACCATTTGAAAATAATAAGGATTTAAATTGGTTTTTGCAATAGTACCTCTATATATTACTTCATGGGTGCGTGGAGTTCAAGCTGACGCTACAATTCTATTTAAATTCTTTTCCTTAATATCTTCTATAATTTCATTTTGAGCATTATCAGTTCAAAGAAATGAATTTTTCTTTGAGATTATAATTTCCTCTCCAAGACCCTTCACATACTCGGTTAATTCATCACAATCTACTTTCGTTCTAATATTTACACCTCATTGACAAGCATAGTATCCAATCCGATGATTTTCAGTATTACTCATCTATTTTTACACATCCACCTCTAGATTTTACATAATTGTATAATAATAAATTTCTAAGAACTTTCTTGGAAAATTTTTAATTTCTTATATTGTTCTTTTTATAATGATCAAACTTAAAAGTTTTCTATTAATTTTATTTACGTTTCCAATACTTTTAATATTATTGATTATCAAGATAAGTAAATATATGTGAAATAGTCACTAATTCTAATTTAATTTAACTGAATCAGTATTCTTTAACAGATTAATTTTTTAAATATACAATTAGGAGAGGATTTTTGATCAAAAAAAGAAATTACAAATTTAACAATTTTATTTTACTAATAAAATAAAAAAAGTAAAAATGCTGAAAGAATGCTAATATCATTATTTTTTTTTTTTAATTTCAGGATAATAATTGTTTAGATAATCCTTATAATAATGAGATT
>JBHLQA010000328.1:0-4420 GCA_048885285.1 Candidatus Odinarchaeota archaeon | reverse complement strand
TTTCCTCATAGATTCTCAGAAGAACCTGTTCTTTAAGGGTATTTACTTTATTTAATCCAGACGTTAAATTGTTATATTGAGGAACTAAAGAATTATGTAAAGGTTGATTCTGAAAAAAATGATCCTCAACCCACATTTTTTCATCAATATTTTTTGTTAAAATAATACCATACCCTACTGAGTCTAGTCCAGGTCTTCCAGCTCGACCTAAAATTTGAAAGACCTCATTGCCAGAAAAGGGTTTAAAATATGAAAATCCATCTCCATTTTCATAAAATCCACTAAAGTTTTTTATATTATGTCCAGAGGTAATATACTTTTTAAAATCCTTTAGAATTACTAATCTCGCAGGAGTATTCACACCAGCTGATAATGTTGTTGTACAACAAATTACTTTTATAATTCTCTTTTTAAAATTATCTTCAATTATTTTTCTTTCTTTAGGGAGCAATCCAGCATGATGAAAAGCAACTCCTGACTTAATTACATTCCTTAAATCTTTATGACCACCTCTAATTGAAGATAATCGCTTTTCTAATGCTTTACAAATATTTAACTCATTTTCTTCCAAAAAGCTTTTTACAATATGTTTAATTTTTTCTGCTGATTGTTGTGCTCCTTTTCTTTTATTTAAGAAGATCAATACTTGTCCATTTTTTTCTAATGTATTTTTTAGAATTCTTTTTATTGTAGAATCTTTATTTTGGGTAATTTCAACCTTATAGTGAAGCGGTACAGGACGCTTGTTGGATTTTATTAATGTTGTTTTATTTCCAAGAGAAGTTAACCAGGAGTTGAAGAATTCTGGATTTGCAATTGTTGCTGAGAGACCAATAATTTGTGGATTATACAAGAATTCATTTAAACGTACTATAAGTGATTCCAATCGTGGACCACGATCACTTTCTCCAATAATATGGATTTCATCAATAATAATTGTGGAAATTTCAAATATCCAATCCTTATCATAGAAATTTCTCAAAATTGAATCCATTTTTTCATAAGTGGTAATAATAATATCAGCCTTTTGTAATTTCGAATCATCAACATCATAATCTCCTATTGAAAGTTCTATTTTCAATCCAAAACGTTCATAATTCTTTTTAAAATGAAAATACTTTTCTGTAGCGAGTGCCTTGTAAGGAACTAAGTAGATAGACTTTCCAAATTCTTGAAAGACGTTATGAATAGCACATACTTCTCCAATTAAAGTTTTACCGCTTCCAGAAGGGGCACAGACTAAAAAAGATTTTCTGAAAAATAGTCCTTTGCTAATGGCTTCTTTCTGAATCTGTCTTAGTTGAAAAATCTTCCCTTCGAAAAGAACACGTAATATACGTTTGTCTGAAATAAATTTGAAGATCTCTTTAGAATCGTTATTTTCCAATTTCGCTTTATCATTTCTAGATGTAAAATTTGTTATTGTGATTATAAATCACCTTTTAGTAGGGATTTGTCCATTTCATCATTAGTTGTCTAAATGTCCCTGAATCTCGAGCAATTTCTATGCTCTTAATAATTCCTATATTTCTTACATTTAATTCTGAATTTAAATAGCAGATTAGTGCGTGTAGTGGATCTCCATGTAAGTGAATATGGGGAAAATAAATAGATGCATCTCTTTTTTCTAAAACATTTAATTCTATTCCAAGTATGATACTCTGCTGACACATTGGACAAATAACTTTCTGTGCTTTTTGTTTAACTTTCTTTTTATCTCTAATCTTTCCAAAAACAATGACGATTTTATATCACTTTCTCCTTTTTATAAAAGTAAAGTAAATTGCTTTAATTTAAAGAAAAAAAGTATAAATCTATAAAAAAAAACTTATTCAATAAATAGATAGATCCACTCCCGCTCCACTAACGCAAATATGCGTCAAAATAAGTTAGGAGGAGGGTGAAATCAGAGTGTAGATAGCTACACTACCAAAAGACAAAAATCCAGGTATGGGGCGGGAGTAAATCATAATAGAAATTTACATGAAAGTCATAAGAATTTTTTAAATCCAAGTTTTGATAACTTAATTTGAAATTTATATCTAATGATTATATAGAAAAAAAGTATTACCTAATTCTTAGATTTTTTCTTTATAAAGCCCAAATTTATTCATATTCAACAAAAATGACTACTACTCAACAAAATCTTGGACACAAAAAAATAGAATTAGATTTTTATTACAAATTAGCTGAAGAAGCTGCACAAGCTTATGATATAGAACAAGCCTTAAAGATTTCCCAAAATGGTCTCAAGATTGCTCAGGCACAAAATAAAGCAGAGTGGATTGAGAAGTTCGTAATTTTTAATTCTTATCTCCATCACGACTTACTAGAACAGAACAACCCTTCTCCTAGTATTATAAAAGAAGACTTTACAGTAATTAAGGGAGTTGGACCTGCTGTTGTTAAAAAATTGAATGAAAAAAAAATCAAGTCAATAGAAATGTTAGCAAATATTACACCAAAGACATTAGCAACCATGATTACGGGGATCGGAGTAGCAACAGCTCAGAAGATCGTTAACGCTGCAAGAAACTATTTATCTTTAAATGTATTAAATGATTTCTCTCAATTAGAGGAGGAATGTAAAAATCAGCAAATTCATAAAGAAATTGATGAAAAATTCAACTCTCAAGATTTGGAAAGATTAACAGATGAAAAATTATCGAAAATTAAATATCAAAAATTAACAAATAAAGATTATGTTTATACAAAACATAAATTTTGGTTAATCATACGAAATTTAGGATTTTTTCTTCTATTATATTCATTATTATTAATATTCATAGTTATTTTCCAGCAATATTCTATCTTAACGATATTAATTAATTTAGGTTTTGCATTGATAGGGTTTATATCGATAATTATCGGATATGTCTATTTTAAATTTCATTTAACTAAAATAAGTCTGCAAAACAACTCTGCGGTTCCCAGTTCTTAGAAGTCAGATAATTCTGATAAAACAAGTCCTCTTTAAAGATTATATTAGTTGATGCTTAAATTAATTGATCAATTTACATATGTTAACTTAGTTAAAAACAATTTTGAAAAAAAAAAGGATAATTAAAAAATATATTTAAAGGAAAAAAGAAATAGAAATTTTTTTTTTTAAATACAATCATGAAGTCTTTTATTAAACAGATCTAAGGTTCTGAAAATTGTGGATTGGAAAAAAAAGTAGGAAATTATGATATCAGAAGAAATAACCACTAATCCTATTATTTCATTTAATGACATTTTTATGGATTTCACACAACAATTCCTTCAATATTTTCAAGAAATCGTAAATAGTGATTTTGAGGAAGCTATATCTTTTAATTTAAAAATAAAAGGGCGGAATTGTAAAGAAAGGATTAATCCCTTGATTAGAAAGGCAAGATCGGAGGATATTGATGAAATTGTTTTTATTTATAAAGATATTTATGAAGATACATATCCATACAAAGAAATGGAAGATAGAGAAGAAATTCAAAAAATGTTAGATAGTCCAAATGTAGAATGGTTAATATTTGAAACAAAACAGCATGAAATTGTTGGTTGTTTTACATTTATACTTAATTTTGATAAAAAAATGGGAAACATTAGAGGATTCAATTTAAAAAAGAAATTTTTGGGAAAATTAGATATTATGAAGATGGCAATGGGTTCAATTATCGCAATGTATAAGAAGTATAATAATAGAATTTTTCGATGGTATGGAGAATGCAGAACTGCTCATTCTAAGTCGCAATACTTTCTCAGTGCATTAGGTTTTAAACCTGTCGGCTTCTATCCATGCAAAGATATCTTTTATAACAAGGTTGAATCGGATCTATTAATCCTAAGCTATGATAAAAGAGCCTTAACCACAAAAAGATGTACTGTTCCCCCCCAAATAATACCAGAAGCACTTAATGGGTTTCTTTATTCTGATAATCGGTATAGTCTGGGTCTATATAGAATTGTTGATTCTAATAATCTTAATTTAGATTTAGAAAATCAAAAAGCAAGAGAATTACAGAAGAATCTTATAAGAAATATTTCAAAAGATAAATTCGGATATGAAGCTATTAGATTCAGTTTTATGAATTCTGGATCTTATTTTGAATTCCTTTATACCCCTACAGTTCAAAACTTTGAAAAATCCAAATACAAGGTGAAATGTTTAGAGGAACTTTATGTATTTGTTCAAGAATTTTTGAATTTTGGAGAGTTATATAATATTCGTTATTGTGAAGCATTTATTTCTGCTTATGAACCTTCTCATCAACAATTATTTTTTGAATTTGGCCTAAAACCATGTGGATATATCCCTAGCTGGAAGTATAATAAAAAAACTGATAAATTTGAGGATTGCATATTATTTAATTGGTATAAAGGCAAAATTAATAATATTCATTTATTAGAGGAAGGGAAAGAACTTATGGAAATTTTAGAGATT
>JBHLQA010000327.1:0-4432 GCA_048885285.1 Candidatus Odinarchaeota archaeon | reverse complement strand
AGACTGAATTTATCAGAAAATGAAATTCAAGATTCAGTTAATTTGACAAAGAAAGAAATTTCTAATAGATTAAAATTTTATAGCAAAGAACAAGATTTAAAAGGATTTTACAAAGAAAAAATTTATAAAAAGAATTTGTTTCTTATTGATGATGGATTAGCTTCAGGATATACTATGCTAGCAGCAATAAATATGTTGAAAAAGTATCAACCATTCAAAATTTTTATTGCAATTCCAACAGCACCCTTAGGAACTGTTAAAAGAATTAAACTTGAAGTTGATAAGATATTTTGTCCGAATATAAGAGATGTATTATGGTTCGCTGTCGCTGATGCTTATAAAAACTGGTATGATGTACCTGAATCTGAAGTGTTAAAGATTATTAATAATTCAAAGTTTTATAAATCTAATTTAAAAAATAGCATTCAATAAAGGGGTTTTGATAGAGTAAAAAATATTTTAATAAAAGAAAAGTAAAAAAAATTTAATTTAAGCACTTTCCAATTTGAATAAAATACTGGAATGGGGAATATAAAACTCATCCTTCTTCTTAATTACAACAGTGTGAAAGTATTCCGCCAAACCGAGAAAGCCACGGATAACTGATTCATCTTCTTCAAACCTGAAGATTACAGAAGCGATGGCAGCCCCAGTACTAAAACTAACTTTATCATACACTCTTTCGTCTATCAGAGGGATTTTAAGTTCATTTACAATTTCATATACCCTTTTTTCACAAACCTAACGAGATGTTAAGCCTATTATGAAAAGTTCACGTTTAGGCATATTTTTTTCACCAATGCAGTTAAAAATTTATTATTCGTGTCTTGTTTTTTGTTTTATTTTATAATTTATAATGTAATTGATTTTTAAACTTACTAATGAAATATGTTATATAATATTATTAGTTTAGGTATTTTATTAATTAATGTTTTTTTTAGTTATTTTTAGTACTTTGGTATAGAATAAGATAAGAATGAAATAAAATTATATATACTTATTAATATAATTAAAATATAATTATTATAATTAATAATTTGAATTTTTATCTATTTTTCAATATTATTAGAGGAATTGAGTAGAACGTGGTTTCAAAAGAACAGAAAAAAGTTGAAAGAGTTATTAATTTTATGAAAAAAGGATTAACTTCTTTAGCTGATGATCTAGAAGAGACTATTAAAGGAATAAATGATTTTATCAAATCTTTGGCTAAGGCTCAGAAGGATCTGAAGGATGTTTCTGTTGTTGAAGAAGTTCAAACTGTTAGTACCTCCTCTAAAAAAATAGTAGCTCCCTCAAGTGAGGGTGCAAAAACAGCAGCAGCTAGTACATTATTTAGTTTATTAAGTAGTGGGGGAGGTGCCACTTCTGCGCCTACAGTTAAAGCAGCTCCAGCCCCAAGTGTTCCTGCACCTCCAGCACCTCCAAGCAGTGGTCCTCCTAAAAAGGCTGGTCCCCCTATTGCACCTCCAAGCGGTGGTCCTCCTAAAAAACCAAGTTTACCTCCAGCACCAAAATTACCTCCCGCTGGTGGCGCACCCCCTAAAGCACCTACTACATCTCCTAGCAGTGGACCACCTACGGCACCAACCTCATTTGCTATACGACCTGGACCTCCCGGTGGTACTCCTCCAAAACCTCCAGGCGCAACTGCCCCTACAGCACCAGCAATAGCCCCAAAAGCAGGCGGAGGATTAGGATCTCTTCGTGATGAAATGTTAGATGAGCTAAATCGTCTAAAGAAAATTATGAGGGGAGAATGAAGGATTAATTTTTTAAATGAATAAAAATTTATTTCGAATCTGTTCTCTATTATTCTATTGTTTTAATTATTTCTTTATTCATTCAATAAAGTTATTTATCCATTAATTGGGAATCTTTATTATAATTTAAATATAAAAACTTAATTTTTTAGTGTTAATTAAAGATTTTATTTTTCTAAATTTAAATATATTTTTTTAATGATTAAAATAATATATAAAATAGCATTATTTAGGCTAATTGTCTTTAAATTAATTTAAATTATAATAATTATAACTAATGGGAAATTTAACAGTTATTTTAGACATTGGTCAATTTTCTTCAAAGATAGGTTTTGCAGGAGAGGATTCTCCTAGTCAAGTTTTCTTAACTATGGTTGGGAAACCTAAGTATCAAAATGTTAGTGTTGATTATGAATCTAAAAAGTCTCGTGAGGATGAATTATATGTAGGAGATGAAATCCAATCAATAGGCTTATATAAAATCTTTCATCCTATCGAAAAAGGAATTGTCGTTGATTGGAATCATTTTAAGAATATAATTGAATATATATTTTATAATTTACGAGTAGATCCTACATTAGTAAATGTATTATTTGCTGTACATCCATTATTTCCATATAAAGATTTAGAGAAAGTATTTGAATTATTCTTAGAACGCTATCAATGCATGTCGTTTTATCCTGTTTTAGATTCAATGTTAACTTTATATTCAGGAGGTTTTCAAACAGGATTAATTGTGGAGATTGGTGATAGTAATACTAGAATTGTTCCTATTTATGAAGGCTACAAATTAGAGCATGCAGTACGCATTCTGGATATTGGAGGTAGAGCTTTGACACGTTATATGGAGCAAGTTTTAGAATCAATTGGATGGTCTGTTGATTCTTCAATACGTAGAGAATTAGTCAGAGTTTTAAAGGAAAAAGCATGCTTTGTTTCATTGGATTATAATGAAGATCTTAAACGAAGCGAACAATATGAAAAAGAATATTCTTTACCAGATGGTTCAACTATTTCTCTTAATAAAGAAAGATTTATAGTACCAGAATTATTATTTAAACCAGCTTCGGAATTAGAGGAGGATGCTTTACACATTGCTATCATGGATGTTATAGAAGCTTGTGATTTAGATATTCGTCCAGAGTTATTAAATAATATTTTTCTCTCGGGAGGATCGTCCATGTTCCCTAATCTAAAATCACGTATCTATCAAGAATTAGAAGTAGAGTTAGCAAGAAGAAAGAAAAAAAATCAAGTTATAAGAATTATTGCTCCCATGGAACGTACATTTTCTGTATGGATTGGGGGTTCTATATTAGCGATGATTCCAGAATTTTCCCAAAATTGGATTACTCGAGCTAAATATTTTAATGAAGGAATTCCTCCAAATCTTCTTTAATTCCTTATCTTATATACACTAAATATATCTTAATAACATCTAGATATTATATTTCATTAAATAAGAAATCTCAATATTTATTCATATTATAAACACTTATGTTAAAGGATTATAAGATATGACAAATTTAGATAATAAAAGTTTTTATAAACCAAGTTATTCTAATTTATTTAATAAAATTAAAGACATCAAAACTCCAATAAAAAACGAAATACTTATTGCCCTTTTAGATGGTCAATGGCATTCTGAACTAGAATTAATAAGAGTTACAAAAAAACAACATGGATTTATAGGAGCAGTTACATTGGGAACAATGATTCATGGCATAAACCATACTATTAAAAATAGTTATTTACAGAAAAAAATTGTAAATGGTAAAATGTATTATAAGATTAGTGACAATTATGTTGGATTAACTCGGGCGGCTTATCGTTTCGATTCAAATGACTTTATTTAGAAAAAATTATCTATTCAAAAATATAATGCTATTGGAATATATTAAAGAAAAAGCAATATTTATTCAAAATTAACTAGTTTTAATCTATACTTTTTTGTTTATAATAAGAAGTATTATTTTATTTTTTTATGCATCTTCCTTTAGATATTGTATATTCAATACAGTTAGAACAAAATTGCGAATGATCCTTATTCCAACAGTTAGGACATAAATAATAAATAAATGATTTGTTATTTTTTTTAAGTATTACCTTAAAAATATTAAAATTACATAAAGAACAAATAGAATCTAATAATTCTAGTTTACCATTCTTAGGTAAAGATAGAAATTGCTTACATTTTTCATCAGAACAGATTAAAAATCTATTTTTTTTTGTATTGATGAATTTCATAGGATATTTTTTGCAAAAGGGACAATTTGATGATGTTATTGGAGTTTTATATTCAATTTTATAATTATTAATTTTAGAAGTCAATTTATGTTTATTTATTAAGAATTTATCAAATAAGAGTAAAAGTTCATTCCTTACCTCGCTTATTATAGAATTCATTGATCTTTTATTATTTTTAATCTCTTCAAGTTTTTTTTCCACATCTTTAGTAAAATCTGGTTTTAAAAAGGGTAACCATATTTTAATTAAATTTTTCATTAAAAATTTACCGAACTCTGTTACAAAATAATGATATTTCATTCTTTTAATTAATTTACGGGATTGCAATAGTTTTATAATAATTGGTCTAGTTGATTTCGTTCCAAGATGATTTTTTTCCATTAACTTAAGAAGAGATGGATCAGTATATCTTGATGGTGGTT
>JBHLQA010000326.1:0-4440 GCA_048885285.1 Candidatus Odinarchaeota archaeon | reverse complement strand
ATCCCTTTGTTCTGGTATCACCGCCTGAGTCATCTGCGCCGGTTTTAACGAGTTGTAATTGATCATTATTAAAGGTCTTTCCAACAAATGATTTTTCCAAAATCATCCGTAGTTCTAGGATTGTTTTTGGATTAATATTAATAATATTGATAGCATAAATTTCCTCAATCTCATACTTATCAATTAGCAATTTTTGTAATTTCTTAGCTGTTTTTGCATCATATTTTGCAAATTTATTTACATAGTTATAGGTAATTTCTTGGAAATGGGACATTCCTTCATCAGCATCAATTCGTAATATTTGATCTTTTATATTTTCCATAATTTCTTTTACTTCAGGTATAGAGACTATTTTTTCCTCTATTTTTCTTCCAGACATCTTTTCTCTTAATTTTTTAGTTTTCTTTTTTTAATATTGAATTTAATCTTAAATGTTCTCTTCCAATTATTAAAGTCTTTTTAGAGTTTCCCAATTTTACATTAACCAGATAACACCGGCCCCTCAAACCAATAATAGTTCCTGTACGACCATGATACCTCGAGTGAGGCATTCCTCGCTTATGCTGGGAAGAATCTGTAATTATATCTACCTTATCATTAATTTTATAATCTATTAGATATTTTTCGACAGAACTTAACCCTTTATTTCGGACATTTCTTCTGTGTTTGTGCCTTGTTTTTGTGCGGTATCCTCTATGCTTAACTATTTCGAAACACCTTAAGAATGTTAAATGCGAAAAAAAATCAATTGATCTAGTAGAATTATGCATTATAATTTATTTATTTTTTGATTAAAAACGATTTTTATGGGAAAGAACATACATTACATTGATACTTCTAATACATCTAATTCCTTACATACTAAGTTAGTTTTAAAAATTTCTGAAAAAGAAGGAGAAGTACGTCCATCGTCACCACTTATCAATTCTTTTATGTAAGTTCCACCTTGAGAAATTATTATAAATTCAAATAAATTCGATTTAATAAAGTGTCCTTCTATTTTGTAAATGAATTTCTCACGTAATTTATCAGCTCGCCGATGAGAAACTCTTTTTGGAGTTCTTTGTTTAATTGTCTGATTAATGAAAACTCTATTCAATTCTAGTAGTTTTTGATTAAATTGATTTTTACTAAACTTAGCTTCTGTCAAAACAATAGCTTTATAAAGTTTTTTGGTGCTCTTTGCATTTGTCTTAAGTTTAATAACTTCATTCTTACTGCTATACTTTAAATCTCTTATTTGAATCTTTTTTCTATTTTTTTTATTTACTTTTTTCTCTAGTTTGATTAAATCTAAAGTTCTTTTTTTAGGATTTCTTAATTCAATGATAAAAGGTCTACCTAATCCTAACATTCTTACATCAATATCTTCTCTTCCAGCTCCATGAAATTTGGAATCTGTTGAATTTGCTTCTTTAATAAAGTAAGGACTAATTAATTCCTCCACACTCGTTAAATATTGTTTTCCTGTAAAATTGCACATTTCACAACCTTTTCCATCGCATTTTTTACAAAACCAATGGGTTTGCGGAATACCTCGAATTAATTTTTTATATCGCCCATATATAAAAAGAGATTTGAAGAGTATTTCAAAATCAAAAGAATTATAATCAATAGAATAGATAATCAAAATATCAGGTTTGTTGAATTCAGGAACTTTATCAATTACTTTCATTAATTTTTTTCCCACAACTCGATTAAAGTGGCTTTTAAAGGATTCTGCTTCTAAAAGATTCAATTCTGCTTTAAATTTATCCTCACGATTGATTATTCTTGATTTTGGACTTGTGCCAATTAAAAAGTTACTGAATTCAATTTCCATAAGTTTTTGTTCAGTTTTAGTTACATATTCTTGAATGTTATTAAAAATGTCATTGCATAAATAGCAAACTTGATTTGAGTTATTTAGTGAATAATTTAAGCCTTCTTTAATTAAAACTGCTTGAGCTGGACTATAATTAGCATTCACTGCAAGTATTTTCAAATTATTAATTGATTCTTTCTGTAAAGCCTCATTTCTACCAAGATAATTTTTATGATTTTCCATAGTTATCGCTAGTAGTAAAGAATTTCCTCTCTCGTAGTTGGTTGTATTTGTTCCTAGTAGAGAAAACATTCTGCCTAAGCAGTGAATACAAATATAATATTTCTGATAAATTTCAAGAACCTTATCGAAAATCATTCTTATATTAATTTAGTAATTAATAATTTATTGATTTTATCTATAGAGAAAGTGTGTTTAAAAAAATTTTAAAAATAAAAATTTATTTTTCTATATAATTTCAATTAATATTACAGTTAAGAAAGATCCCAAGAAGATCTTTGAATTAGTTTATTATAAAATAAAAATCAACATCAAGAGAATTATCTATGTTAGAAAAGAAGATTGGATTCGTTAAATGGTTTGATGCAAAAAAAGGCTATGGTTTCATCAGTGTTGAAGATCAGGAGGATGTTTTTGTCCATTTTTCAAATGTTTCAATGGAAGGCTTTAAAAAACTTGATATGGGCGATGAGGTTGAATTTGATTTAAAAGAATCAAAAGATGGAAAAGGTCCTGAAGCATTGAATGTAAAGGTTGTTTCAAAGGACAGAAGATATTAATATTTGAACTAAAATTAAGACTAAACTTTTTTCAACTACTCAATTTTATTGATAATTAATATTTTTTAAGTTGATTATTATTTTGAAGATATAAAATAACAACTTGACAAGAATCATAACTTCTGGAAATTAATTATAATATTTTAATTCTAATAGGCTTTTCAGATCTCTTTTTTTTTAATTAACAAGATCTTAAAAATATATTAATATCTAATTTAATAAGTAAAACAAAAAAGATGTGTTATTCTAAAGAAATTACACAATAATGTCAAGAATAATAAAAACAACATCTAATTTTCTTCTTGATCCCAACCAAGATCTTTTAGTACTGAGCCGAGAGTTTCTGATTCTTCCTCTAATACAAATTCTGTATCATATTCAGATGCAGATACCTCTGAATCAAAGTCGGGGGGTGATAATTCTTCAAAAGAAGGTAATTCATCCAGAGATGGAAAACTTTTTGTTGAAACAGGCTCCTCATAAACGGTCTTACTTGTTTCTGAGGTAGGTTCCTCTTCGATTTCCATTGGAGTATAATCATCTAGAGGAACTGGTGGTACTTCATCATCATATACTTTAAATTGAAAATTTGGAGCAAAAGTTTCAGCTTCATGAGGTGACTCTGACTTAATTGCTACTTTTACTTCTTTTTCAATCCCTAAACCCATTGATTTAGGTATTGCTACAATATTACTTTCTATGCCTGATTCAAGTTCCTCAAAATCTTCTCCTTCTTGTTCCCAATCATCTAAAAATCCCAAAAGATCGTCTAATGCAGCTTTATCTTGTGCGAGTGATGGTTTTACTATAATATTAGATTCTTCTTCCGCCTTCTGTTGTTCAATCTTCTTAATTTCAGATTCTTCAAGTGAGAGCATCATCTCTGTTTCTTGATCTCCTGAAATTAATCTGTTTAATTTTTTAGCCAACTCTCTCAAGTAGCCAAGATAATATCCTATCCTATACATCGCTTTCAATCCTCCAAAAATTATATATTCGTCATTGATTGCCACTAAAATACTATACCCTGAGGTGTTATGTAATATTATTTCTGTTAATGCCCCATGAAGCGTAGCTTGATTAAGTCTTAAGCCTAAATCTATTAAAGCCGTACTAGAAGCGGATGTAGCATCAGCATCTAATTCTGAAGAACTAGAACTGGCAACTTTCATCCCTACTCGGGATAATACCGCAAGATCTTTTAAATCAGTGTTTTCTTCTTCTTCTTTTAAAACACCCATCATTTTAATACGAACATCTTCTGTAATTGCAGACATTTATTTTACCTACCCGCTATAATATCAGATTGAATACGATATATTTAACTTAGATTTATGTATAAATAGAAAAGCCATTTTAATATATTTTATTATCACATTATTTTAAAAATTTCATTATATTCATTTGAGTTGGAGTAGGTTTTTCCAACTTTTCAAAGGAATATCCTGATACTTGGGTTATTAATATCTTTATTTCAGCAATAACTTGATCGGGAGTTTTGCTATCAGTATCTATCATAAAAACGCCCTCTTTATTTGAAAGAAAATGTTTATAATAAGAAAGAATACTTAGCAAATAATCTTTATCTTCTTCATTCCAGTTCTTTCTTATTTTTTCTAACGAGCCCCTCTGGATAATCCGTTTCATTATTGTACTTGGATTAGCTATTAAATAAAAAATATAATCTTCTTTCCATTGAATAGAATTGTATGTGTCTAAAATAAGATTAAAGTCTTTTTCCTTTAGGTTTAAACTTTTTGAATATATCAAAACACATAGTGGCGTTCTATCTAGGATTATTATCCTCCCATTATATTTATTATCAAAATTTGTAAT
>JBHLQA010000325.1:0-4447 GCA_048885285.1 Candidatus Odinarchaeota archaeon | reverse complement strand
ACTAAAGTCTCTTTTTATTATTTCAATTATAAATTAAAAAGATAAAAATTTTTATCTTTTTTCTGATTTAATTAGTTTATAATAATTAAACATTTTCAATTTACTTGGGCCATTTGCTTAGCTTGGTTAACGAGGTTTAGTATGCTTGGTCAACAAGCGCAGGTCTTATAAATGACCATCGGACACACAAGAAAATTAACGTCCGAGAAAGTAAAAACCTGAGATTTAGGAGGAATTATCTTCTTTACAGGAAATCCGGGGTTCAAATTGGCTCGATTGGTTAGATTGAGCATGAAACTCCCCGATGGCCCATTTAATTGCATCTTTAATTTGATTATTATTAGGTTGAAATTTAAAGATCGTGAAACATCCATTTTACGGTTTTTTTTATATATCTTAATAATATCTCACAATATAATGGCATCTTATTTTGAGATTTGAATTGAGAAAGAAAGATAGAAAAATAAGGTATTTTTATTTATCTAAAAATGAGCTGATCAAATCAAGTAGCCATTTTTTTATCTGTGTCAGATTTTTCAGAATTCCAGAAACAAGATTATCAGGAAAATTATGTTCTTGTTCTAATCTTTGAGCGGTTTCCATCCATTTATTTAAAGCTAATTGAACTAGGCTAGCCCCTTCTGCTTCCATAAAGATTGGAACTACAGCAGCAGATTCTCTCGCATCACCTATGGCAAAATAAATTCTTCGATTGATTCCTTTTAACAATACTAAATTTGTACATTCATCAAGTTTTCTCTCCACTAAAATGCTTTTTAATATTTGAGTTTTCATTTCTGTTTCTTTTTTAGCAAAGTTATCTTTTCTTCTTATAAATAGAGGTTGAAGTTCTGTTATAATTTTATCTCCAGTAGTTCCTTCATTAAAATATTTAGTAATTGTCAAGCTATTTTCTAAACCTTCTATCGCTATAAATTTTTTGCTGTTTGAGTAAAAAATTGCTTTAGATCCACCATGATTTTCATTTGGTGATTGTTTGATGTAAATATTTCTCATAGAAACCGAATTAACAGAGTGATAAGCAATTTCGAACAATTCTCGAGCGTTTAAAGGATCATATGGTTCTTCTATTTTTTTAGAAGGCCACTGAGAAATAATAACATTATTAAATTGGTCTAACAGCCTGTTTTCCATTGCGAATCTCCACTTATCAATTTAGCATTGTTTTAAATAATTTTTATTAAAATATAGATAGAACTTCTAGTTTTTATTTATTTTTATTTCTGTTAAAATAGAATTTTAAACTGTATTAGAATAATTTTATTTTCCAACAATTTGTTTATATGCTTTTTTAAATCTCTCAACAGCAGATAAAATATCGTTTTCAGTTGCTCCAATTGCGGCATTCATTATAATATAGGGTGTAATATAATTACTACAACAAGTTCCAAATGCTTTTTCATTAGGATTATATACTCTTGGTCCTGTAACTCTTAAATTATACAAAGCACCACCAAGTGCGTATAATTGATCTTTTTTTAGAGTTTTTAGTGAGACAGCTACCGCAACAGGATTGAAGACATCAAGAATTCTCTCGTTAATACTTTCAACCACTTCTCTAAGTTTATTTTCAAGAACTGTTCGATTCTGCTGCTGCTCTGTAATTAATTTTTGATACCCAGAAATTCCTAATGACAACATTGAAATCAAAAAATTTACAACTGGAGTTGCTGAAGCACGACCTGCATATGCTTGACTTATTTTACTAATATTTTCTTTGATGGGTGAGGCTATTAACGAGCCACCAACAGGGGTAAGAAAATTTTTATCAGTTGATTGAATTATTGCATCTACTCTCCCCGCATCAATTGCAGATTTAATAAGTGCCATCCATTCGGGACTTTGTACACCATACGCGTTGATGACAATGTGAATAAGATTATTTTTTTTAGCAAATTTGCTTATTTGCTTAATATTATCGTGCTCTCGGGGTGGAAAAAAACTAGTTGCAGAGATTACCGCAAAACAGTCCTCATCTAAATTACTTTTTATATCTTCAACTGGAATCCTCACAGCATCTCCAAAAATTTTCCCTTTGATAATTTTTGTTTTATAACCCAGTAAATTAATTGATTTCAGAATTGATTGGTGATCAATTTGGGGTACTAATACTGTTCTTTTTATATGAGAGGATTTTTCGATTTGATTCGATTTTAAAGCCCCTAATGATAAGGATAATGACATTCCAGTACATAATGGAACTACAATGGCATCCTTGATGTTTGGTAGACCAAAATTTTTTAAAATATTTCTGGCTAAATAGTTGGAAAGTTCATACATTATAGAACCTCCAGGGGCTTTAGGTTGAGGAGCTGTTAAAAAACCGCTTCTTCCAACACCATGACAGAATCCTGCTGAGGTTTTTAAATGAAGCTTAGAAGCGATTCTTGCTTCTCGTTCACCTACTCTAGCAGCATTCTTATCTTTATCTGTATCCATATTTGAAAGCGTTTGAAGGAGGAATTCTATTTG
Source organism: Candidatus Odinarchaeota archaeon (assembly GCA_048885285.1). Classification (GTDB taxonomy): domain Archaea; phylum Asgardarchaeota; class Lokiarchaeia; order Sigyniarchaeales; family SOKP01; genus Loki-b32. The sequence continues at coordinate 1,954 of JBHLQA010000325.1, read as the reverse complement.
ATCATCTGTCCAAGGTTCTTGAGGTACAGATCTTTGTTGAAAGAGGATTTTTATTGGATTCATAAACTCATTTAAAACAAGTTGACCTCTATTAAGCATATTTTCAGGAATGTCCATATTATTAAAAAAATCAATAATCTTGTTAAAATCGACCATAATTAATCTTGAATAGTATTTTTTTGAGAAAATGGCGGCCCTCGAGGAGACATTCGAAGATAAGATAACATCTTATGATAATCGAACTCCTATCCCTCCGCAGGATAACTGGGTTTGAAGCCCAGCGTCAGAGACCACTTATCGTTGAAGATCTATATGATCTAGAAGCAATTCCGACCGTCAAGGGCCAATTTAAGTAATTAAGTTTATGGTTGTAAAAGAAATTTATGGTTTATTTTTTAAAATTTTAAGCATTTTTAGTAAATTTCTTTATATTACAGATTTTTAGCCAACTTTTAGAATATTAAAAAAAATGATAAAATTAGTCTATTCTAGAGAAATTATTAGAAAAATTCTGAAAGTTTTTTTCCTTCTTCAAAAATAGCAGTAGCTTTCTTCAAAAGATCAGGGATCTCAATTTGTTGAGGGCATTTATCAAGACACTCACCACATTGAATACATAAACTTGCGACTCCTTCTGCTTCTTGTCCTTCGGAGCGCATTTTTTCCAATTCTTCTGGTGTTTTCGCATATCTATTATAGAAAAATAGTACTCTAGCTATCCTTTCTTGACCCCAGTATGATAATTCATTTAATAGTCTAAAAATCCATGAAATAGCAACGCCATTTGGACAAGGTTCACAGTATCTGCAACTAGTACAGGGCACAAGCTCATATTTTTCATACATTTTCTTTAATTCAGAAGTTATTTGCAAATCTTCTACTGATAGACTATTTATTGCTGAATTATTTGCCGATTCGATATTTTCTTTGACTTGCTGCATATTGCTCATTCCACTTAATACAACAGAGACTTTAGGATGGTTCCATACAAATTGTAATGCTAAATCAGCCATAGTCCTATTGGTATTTGATTTTTCTAAAATTTGTTTAATTTCTGGCTTCGAATCTAATTTTTCTTTTGGAATAGCTAATTTTCCCCCTCGAATAGGTTCCATGATTATTAAGGCTATATTCTTACTTCCCGCATATTCTACTCCTTTAAGACCTGCTTGATATTCTGTATCAAGATAGTTGAATTGTATTTGACAACAATCCCAATCATAATAATCAATTATTTCTTTAAAAGTCTTAAAACTATCGTGAAATGAAAAGCCTATATATTTAATTAATCCATTCTCTCTTGCTTCCTCCATCTTTTCAATTAAATTTAGCTTTTTAATTTTCTCCATACGTTCCTTAGTTAAACCGTGAAATAAATATATATCAGGTGTTGTTTGTAATCTATCAATTTGTTCGTTAAGATATTTATCAAAATCTTCTCTTTTTTTTATGAACCATATAGGTAATTTTGTCGTAAGAGTAACTTTCTCACGATATCCATTTTGGAGAGCTTTTCCTACGATTACTTCACTTTGACCCATATGATAAGGATAAGCCGTATCAACATAGTTTACGCCATTATCAATAGCATAGCGAATCATTTTTATAGCCTCTTCTTCATCGACATTTACTCGATCTTTCATAGGAAGGCGCATAGCACCAAATCCTAAGGCAGACACATCCCAACCAAGAGAGCCCATTTTTCGATATTTCATTTTAAGATCTTTTTTTCCTCTTTTAAATAAATATACATGGTCTATATTACTAAATGAAAATTATGCATAATTTTTATAGTTTAAAAAAATTGTTCAAATTTTTTTTTATGAAGCCTGTTTTTTAATTATTATGATTATTATAATAAATAAGAAATAATCCATTTCAAAATAAAAGTAACTTAATTACTGAATTACTAAACTTGGACAGCTTTTTTTTTTATATAATTAGATTGGGTATT
>JBHLQA010000324.1:0-4469 GCA_048885285.1 Candidatus Odinarchaeota archaeon | reverse complement strand
ATCATTAATTCTTGAATAGAATTTTTAATATCACCTAAATTCGCATTAATATTATTATAATAGGTTAAAATTGGATAAATTGGAGGTAAAGCCCTATAGTGAGTAATTGGATCCTCCTTTTGTGAAGGTTGTTGAGTTATTAAACCTATATTCAATAATTCACTTATAATGTTATTAAATTCTTCTAAAGTTATTTTAGGGACTATTGAATGTATTTCATAATATGTAAGTGGAAATTTATATAATAATTGAAGATATATCTCTATTGCGAATTCAGAAAGGTTTAACTTCCTTAAAAAAGTTTCCATTCATTATTCACCTACTTCTTTCAAACAATTGTTCCTATTTATATAAATAATAAAAACATATGAATTTTTATTTATATTTGTTTTATCTAAAAAATTTCGATATTAATAAATATTTAAGGAAGTTCTTTCATTATGATATGTAATAATTTTAGAGATACTTAAAGAACCTAAATAGAAGGTTAGGTAGAGAAAATGAATATTACACATGAAGATGTATTTTTTTACTTGGATCTAACTAAGGAATTATTGAAAAAGAAGGATATCATAAAAACAATTAAATTTTATATTGAAGAAAAAAATAAAGCAAATTTGAAAGGACATTATTCTCTTCTCATTTTTCAAGAAGAAGGAAATCCTATCTTTATAACTGATAAAAAAGATTCAGGAATTATTGCTAATTCTATTGAAGAAAATTGGAAAACTCGGCCTAAGGAACAAAGTTTTTTTGAAAACGGTTTATTTTATATTTTTTCTTACATTGCGGAAACAGTAAGAAAAAAATCTAAATTTTATAGAATTATTATTATTACAGATACCCCCTCTGATTTATCTGCTGATTATCAAGACGCGTTATTTAATCTGATATCAAAAATAAAAAATTTTCCAACTTTTATAGATATTATCCGGGTATCTGGGGAAAATCAACGTTTATTTAGTGATGATGTAAAATTAAATATGCTTGCTAGTGATACAAAAGGAGGTATTTTTTATACCAAGAATAAAAAAGAGTTCTCTGATGTTATTAAGAAATTAGTAAAAAGTAAACAGTATGTAACTACTTTCGCAAATCGTCCAGAAATCATAAAAATATCTAAAGAGGATTATGCTTTCTACGATTATTTAGCCAAATCTTTAAAAAAGTCAGACAAAATGGATTTAGTATGTTATTTCTGCAATGAAGAATTATGTCCTGTTTGTATGGATGTTCACGATATTCCATTAATCTGTGAAGACTGTAATTCTAGTTTTCATAATTGTTGTATAACAAATTATACTATAAATCATAATATTGGTATCCCTAATATCCTACGATGTCCTTCATGTGATGTTCTTTTAAAAATTGATGAAGATGAGATAATTGAACTATCGGGTGAAGTAGAAGTGAATACTGTAAAAGAATATATGGAAAAAGAAATATTAGCAGATCTGCAAAAAATTGTAAAAAAGAAAGAAAAACCTATTCCCATCCCTATTTTAGAAAAGAAAGTAGAAGCAACTCTAGAAAAACCTAAAGATGTCTCACATGAAGAACAAATCAAAAAAATTAGAATTGGTGGTTTTTTTGGCAAAGTATATACAGTAAAAAAGGATGGCGATAAGATCGTTTATGAAAGGAGTACTCAAACATCCTTTAAACTCGAAAATGTAAGAGATAAGAAGAATATAATCAATTCAGAAAAAATAATTCTTCGACAAAAGAATGATGCAAAAAGAAAACCAAGTTTCATTATTTGTCCTCAATGTGGGAGAAAAAATGATTCAAATCAAACAAATTGTTCAAATTGTGGAAGTAGATTATAATAATAAAAAATAAGACTTTGTTTTATAATACTTTTGTATTATTATCCTTTAATAGTTATAAATTAAAAGACAATATTGCTTATTGAGATAAAGAAGTTTTTTTTCAATATCAATAAAAATAAATAAAACTTATAATATTAAATTGTTAAAGCTTTTCGATTGATGCTAAAATGTTACCTCGAACAAATTCGATAAATTCAGAAGAGTTTATTTTTTATTTAGATCTAATTTCAGATTTTATAAAGAAGAAACCATTAATGAAAGCTATAAGTAATTTTATCAAAGAAAAGGATAAATTCAATACTCTCGCTTCATATGGTGTTTTATTGTTCCAAAAAGATGAAAATCCTATTAATGTATATGATCTTAAAGATTCAGAGGCAGTTTTAAAAACTATTGATGAAGCATGGGAAACAAGAGAAACGGAACACAGTTATTTAGAAAATGGTTTATATGAGATTCTCGCTTATATCTTTAGAAAAAGCCGTCAAATAAGAAAAAATTATCGTGTAATTATAATTTCAGATACTCCTAGCCGACTATCTGATGATTATTATAATGCTCTTTATGATTTATTAATTAAGGCAAAAAAATTCTCTGCTTTTATTGATATTATTCGAGTTGGAGAAGAGAAATTTTATGAAGATGATGTTAAACTGAAAGTAATTTCTAGTGAAACTCATGGAGGAACATTTTACTGTCCAAATGAAAAACTACTTCAAAATATTTTAGGTTCCCTAGTTCAAAATAAGAAAGAATTTAAAGTTATAAAATCTGAAGAACCTGATCAGGTTTTAGGTCAAGATAAGATTTTTTATGAGGGATTAGCGACAGATCTCATCAGTTTATCTCCTGAAGATCAAGAATTGTGCGATATTTGTGAGCAAGAACTATGTCCTATTTGTGAGGCTCATTCTGATGAAATTCATAAATGCTATAATTGTAATACAAAATTCCATAACTGCTGTGCTGCAAAATATGCAATTGTTAAAAATATTGGCTTTAAGCACATATTCAGATGCCCACAATGCGAAACATTATTAAAACTTGATGAAGAATTTGTTAATATGATTTATGAAGAAGATTTAGAAGAAGAAATAGAAGAAGAATTGCCTAGAATAGAATTGGAAAAGCCAGTATATGATAAGACAAGTACTACTGATTATGAAGAAGAACAATATACAGAAATATCTGAATTTCAGGAAGAAATAACAGAAGAAGAATTGGGAGCAAGTTTGGAAGAAACAGAGACTTCCACAGTTGATCAACAAAAAAAAATAAAAATTGGTGGTTTTTTTGGAAAAGAAATTACTATTGGAACTAAAAAATCAAATGAAACAATAATTTCAAAAATAACGGAAAATGCTGAATCGAAAGAAGAACCTATTTCAATAACATCTTTAAAACCACCAAGAAGAAAGGGAACCAGTTCAATAAAGTTATGTAAAATTTGTGGAGCTACATGCAATAAATTAGTTAATACGTGTCCAATATGTGGAGCAAAACTTAATTAATTCAAATTCAATTTTAAATTTTATAAAATTTTAATAATCAGCTAAAATCTCCCCCTTAGGCAATTTTATATTAAATGTTTTAAACCTTAAATTCTGAGTTTGCGGATTTCTAATTTTACAGAAATTAAATGTAAAATTAGAAAATTTAAAGATTATAATATAAAAAGTTTAGAATTAATAGGATTAATTATTATTCTATTCAATGACTACCATAGATTTTAAAGCTATAAAAGCAAGTCCTACTGTTTCTAAAATATGTATGATCGTCTCTGCTATTAGTATGGGACATGTAGGGATTATTATTAGTTTCCTTGATAAGTTTAATGTATTAACAATTGTATTAATAAGAGGACTTTTTGGAACTCTTTTTCTTACATTATTTTTGCTTAAATCAAATTCGCTAAAATGGGATTTTTTAAAGGAATCTCTTAAGATTCATTGGAAAGAACTCTTAATTATTGGATTTATGAATCCATTGATAATTTTATTCTATTTTATAAATATAATTCTCACAGGGTATTCATTTGCAGCATTTTTATTGTATACAGGACCTATGTTCTTCCTCTTATTTTTAATTCTCTCAAGGGAAGAAAAAGTATCAAAGGTTAATGTTTTAAATTTTTTACTGGCAGTTGTTGGAGTTGCTATTATTATGGAATTTTGGAATGGTAATGCTTTACTTTCGGGTACTTTTTCTGGTATTCTTTCAGGATTAACATTAGGAATATTAATATATTACAAAAAAAAGATCTACATTACCCGTAAAAATTTAGAAAACATATTCAAATCACAAGGCGATTTTGATACTTTTTTAGCATGGTGGCCTAATCTATTCATTATTTTCATGTTTTTACCTTTATCTATATATGATTTAATGCTATTCTCCTTTTTTGATTTAATTATCGCTCTTATTTTAGGATTATTCCCTACTGCTCTGGCTTTTTTATTATATAATATTGGAATTAAAAATGATAAGGGTGGAAATATCGTAATTCTGTCTTATATAGAACCTGTTACAGCTACAATCCTAAATATTATAGTTCTGAAATCACTATCTATATTTACAATAATAGGTGGAAGCTTAATTCTAGTAGCCAATCTATTCGTTTTAAAATATTCAAGTTAA
>JBHLQA010000323.1:0-4520 GCA_048885285.1 Candidatus Odinarchaeota archaeon | reverse complement strand
TTGGTGAACTCCATCCGTCTATGGGATTATGCACACTTGTCCAAATCGTAGCATTTTTATAGCTATCACCAGTTACATTTGACCAACTCCAAGCGACTGTAAAGTTCCCATCAAATGCAGACATTGATAACCCATAAAAGTCTATATTATCCCATCCTGTACAATTCCATAACGTGCCATTGGTCCATGTATTTCCCCAGTCATTACTTGAAAAATACTTCAATCCATTGAAATTTTCAAATACTCCAGATGCTTCTCGATACACCACTTTAATTTCCCCGCTTTCATCTGCTGCTACAGCTAATTCCTCAGCGCTCGTATCATTAACCATTCCAATTTTCTGCCATTGGAAATTAGTCGCATTTGTTCCAATTCCCAACCATAAATCTTGATTTGGTGCTGCATAATCAATATCTTGGCCAACGACTATCCATGTTCCATTTTCCATCAAATAAGAGTTTGATATCACTGGAAAATTCTGTAATAATGTTCCTGGATAATTTTCTAAAGGATCATAATAACATGAAACTCTCAAAGTAAAATTCTTATTCTCGTCAATTGCAAATGAATATAAGGTCGTATCGCTAAAGCCTGGTGTATTTTCTGGACTGAAAAAGTTATTACTTACAGATGGAGAAAGAAACCAAGATACAGATTGACTAGCCTTAGGTTTGGAAGAATTCTCAATCTTTAGCCCATCTCCAGTTTGCAATAAGAAATTACTAAACGGAGTGAAAACCATCACTATAAACAAACTTATAAAGAGAATTGTATAATTCTTTCTGATTATTATCACCATTTTTTAGGAAAACAATACTGAATTTATTAATATGATTAGAAGTTTTTTATATATTTTATTTTTTTTAAAATCTAAAATTAATTTAAACTCTGTGACTTTTTAGTAGAATTTTTTTAAATTTAAAGTTAGGATTTGAATATAATACATAAGATTCGAAAAAATCAATCTTAAAGAACCTATTATTTACCTATATTTTTAAAGGCATAATAAGTAGAATTAAATATGGAACGAATTACAATCTTTATCGATAATAGCAATATTTTCAAAGGATTTCAGAAATACGATGTTAAAGTTGATTATGAGAAATTAAAAACGCTCATAACTCATGGTCGAAAATTAAACGCTATTTATTTATATGAAGGTGTTGTATATCCTATAAGTCCTGAGAAGAAACGTTGGTATAAAGATTTATCAGCTAAAAGTGGTTATATCATAAGGGTAAGTTTTGATAAAATCTCGAAAAATGGGGTTATTGAAAAAAAAGTTGATATTAAGATCGCAATCGATATTATCTCACTTGCATCTAAGAATGTATATGATACAGCAGTTTTGGTTTCTGGCGATGGCGATTTTTTGCCAGTTATAAAAAAGGTAAAAAAATTGAATAAAAAGGTGGAATTATGGGCGTTTAGATATTCATTGGCAAATATATTAAAGGAAGAACTAGAAATTGGGAATATCTATTATCTTGATGACATCTTAAATACGATAAAAATATGAAAAATTAAAAAAAAAAGATTTTTGTAATTAGACTAATTAACTAATTATTTACTTTTTTGTTGGATTATTAAACACTTTTTATTTAGTGCTTTTTGGTTTTCTGGATAATATTCTAAAATTTCATTATAAATTTGTAAAGCTCTATCATATTTATGTTTTCTTACATATACTTTAGCAATGCCTAGTAATGTTTCCAAATTGATAGGATTAATATCTCTTGCGTGAAAAAAGGATTCAAGAGCTTTTTTCAGTCTATTGCCATTCAAATAGTTATAACCAAATTTAATCCATACATTTTCATCTAAAATTAATTTGAATAATTCTTCTCTTTCCTCTTTATTAAAATAATCTAAATATCCAATTTCTATTAAGCATTGTTGCGTAGAAGGATTGAAACTTTCAAACCGTAATTTAATCTCCTGTTTAAATACTTCTTTTGCAATAGGATCTCCAGCATCGGTTAATGCATTTAATAATGGAAAAGCTAAATTACTATGTAGTAATCGAGGATTATAATTATATTCTGTCCATACCTGCAAATTAGAGCAATGAGCCCAAAATTCTGTCTCAGGTGATATTTTAATTTTATTCTTACTTTGGAATTCTAAATCAGAATTTAATCTTTCAGCGGCTTCATCAATTGACTCAATATCATCAAAATTTCTCACCATATCAACAGGAATTTTTAATAGCAAGTATTTACATTGAATGAACTGTTTTCCATTAATATATATATTGGTTGCTTTATCTTCAAGTTTTAACGTGAGATAATCATTAATTTGATATTCTTGCTTTGGACGGTCCTTTTTTTTCTGTATATAATTAATAAAAGTAACAAAACCTAATTGCGGAATAAAAAGAGCTAATAATACAAAGTAATAAATTAAAGAAGGGGGAATCTGGAGCATATATCTAAATAATTCTATAGCAGTAATATCAAGTATTCCAACAAGAATAATACTCTTTATTTTGTTTTTTTTATCCTTTGTTAAAATTACTTTAGCCAACTTCATTCTCACCTTGACTATTTAAAAAAATCTATTCTATAATTTATCCTCTTGATCAAAAATAGGGATTAAAGCAAAGAAAACAAATTAAACATATTTTTGCAACTTTAATATTATATAAATTAGATCTAATTAAATTTAATTATAGAAAAAAAAAATGACATTATAATAATCGGATATGCTATTATTTTTAACTTAGAGTTTATTTTCATTATGATAGTGCGGGAATTGATTTATTATTAATTTAAGGTCCATTTATTCTAAATGCTTTAATTATATCTCAAATTCAAAGCAGAAATGATTGATCCGAAATGCTAAATATTATATATTTTTATCTTAATCTTGAGATTAACATTTATATTCTAATTGCCCTGTATTTTTTTTTGTATTAAGAATTATTATAATTATCAGTGTTAAATTAATATATTAGATTTATATACTAAGGTTTTCATAATTAATAATGGGTCAAAACCGATTTTATATTGGATAAATATGACGGGTTTTAAACTAAAAGTAATATTGCGGGGGAACCAAAATTTTAGGAGAAGAAGTATAATTGAAAGAGTAATTGAAAGTAGGTTTGAAAAAAACTACAAATTGACTGTAGGTGTTGATATTCTTACAAAAAATGTAGAATATATGCAAGGAGAAACTGCAACTTTATGCATATGGGATATAGCTGATCAACATAGATTTGATTTTTATCGTCCTCTATTCTATAAAGGAGCTTCTGGAGCAATAATAAATTTTGATTTATCCAAAAAGGGCATGTATCAAGAAGCAATAAGGTGGTTAATTGATATTACAAATTACATTGGTTTTATTCCTTTTATTTTAATTGGAAATAATTCTCAGTTAATAAAAAAAAAAGATGAAAAAGAAATTCGAGAGAAAGCTTTTGAATTTGCGAAAGATGAAGGGGGAATCTATATTGAAACGTCTCCAAAGAGTGTTAACATTTTAAATAAGGCTCTTTGTGAATTAATTAGAAGAATTATTCAAATACAAATCATTAATTAAGAAATAAATTTAGGGGATTTTGAAAAAGTAATAGAACTTATCTTGAATAGATATTTCATTTTTTGCTGCTTTTTAGATTTTATTTTAAACAATATTTATCTCATTCTCTATTAATTCTTCGATAATTTCAGAGAGTTCTTTCATATTAGTAATAATATATGGAAACTGAGGTTCATATTCTCCAGTTAAGCATGCTTGAATCACATTAGCACCCAAATTTTCAGCAATATTCAAGTAATACGGTTTATCATCAATAATAATTGCTTTTTCTGGTGTAATGTCAATATCATTGAAAATAGCTCTGTAAAAAGCGCCATTGACTTTTAGAATATTAATTAGATCCGGACCATAAAATCCTTGAAAATATTGTTTAATGCCCATACCTTCAAAGTAGTATTTCAATTCGATCGACTCTGTTCCTGACGCAGTACATAAATTGAAATCCTTATTATATAATTTTCTAATACTTTTAACAACTCCTGGAAATGAGGCATTTACTCTGAGATCTACAAACTTGGAGGCCCCATAATATATTTCTTTATATAATTTTTTTTTAGGACGTTTGATCCCAACAAAATCAAACATTTCATTTATCCATTTTTCAATAAATGAGGTTATGAAAACATTATAAGATTTATCTCTAAATTCATAAATCAATTTCGGGACTTCTTTACCACGGAAATTTTCAATTATCTTATCATTTGCGACACCCCATTTTTCTGGCGCTCCACCAAATTTAGGGGAAAAAAATTCACCAACTAACTGATGCCATTGTCTTCCTCGAATATCATTATTATTGAGGACGTTACCATCATCAAAAAATAAAAAAAGCTCAGAATTTTTTATTGGCATACAATAGACTTAAAAATCGTATTTTTAAGAAAAAGTTTATGGTAAAGTAAGTATTGTATTTAGGTAATTAGAAATGAATAAATTAAAAGAAAGCTTTATTTCGGAAAAGATTCCTTAATCAT
>JBHLQA010000322.1:0-4521 GCA_048885285.1 Candidatus Odinarchaeota archaeon | reverse complement strand
AATAAAACTTGATATCTTAAGAGATGCAGATGAGATCCTAATCGAGGAAATTAAAAAAGCGGGAATTTATGAAAATCTTTGGCAAGCGTTCTGTGTGTTCTTACCATTAAAAACTGTTGGCGTAATGGGAGATTTTCGAACCTATGAATATATATGTGCAATTAGAGCAGTTGAATCTATGGATGCTATGACCGCTAATTTTTCTAAATTAGATTGGGTATTACTAGAAAAAATTGGTACTCGAATTATTAATGAAGTTAAGGGTATTAATCGTGTGGTTTATGATATATCGAATAAACCTCCCAGTACTATAGAATATGAGTAGATAATTTAGTAAAGATGTACAAATTATTTTTAGGTATTAGATTTTAATATGAGATTTGATTAAATCCAATAAAAACTGATTTTTTATAATTTATAAAATGATAAAAATGACTAAAGAAGAAATTACATGGGATCTCAGCAAATTATTCAGTGGTCCTGATGATCCAAAAATCGACAATTTAATTAATAATTCAAAGAATCAGGTTGAGCAATTTATTAGGGATTATAAAGGAAAAATAAAAACACCTAATTTTAAAACAGAAGATCTATTAAATTTATTTCAAAAACAAGAAGAATTTCAAGCAAATTTGGACGAATTGTTTACATTTGTACATATTTTATATGATGCAGATATGCAAATAACAGAACATGAAGCTTTAAAAAACAAAATTATTGAATTTGGTACTGAAGTAGAAAAAAAATTAACATTTTTAGAATTAGAAGTAGGAAAATTCATTTATGAGAATAAAAATTTAATTAATGAGTCAGTATTACAAAATTATAGACATTATATAGAAAAAATTGCCAGAGCTTACCCTCACCTATTATCTGAAATAGAAGAGCAATTAATCCTAGAAAAAGATCAGTATGGTGTTAATCAATGGAGTCAACTGCAAGGAAAATGGCTTAATACACGACAATTTCATGTTATGGTTGAAAGAGAAGAAAAAATTCTATCTTACGGAGAAGCAAATGCCTTATTACATCATCCAGACAGAGAAACGAGAATTTCAGCTCAAAAATCTATATACGATACATTAGGGAAAGATGAATATATTTTTTCGACTGCTTTACGAAATATCTGCTCTGATTGGATGAAAACTGTAGAAAGAAGAAAATATAATGATGCTATTCATCATAGTTTAATAGTGAATGATACAGAACAAGAAATTATTGAAAATTTGATGAAAATAATTGAAGAAAATGCAGGTGTATATCAGAGGTATTTAAAACTTAAAGCAAAACTTTTAAATTTACCAAGATTAAATTATGCTGATGTTCTTGGTCCACTTCTTGAAATGCCAGATAAGAAATATTCATGGGATGATGCAAAAAAAATAATTTTGGATGCTTACAAAGGATTTGAAAAAGAATTTGCAGAAATCATATCAGATATGTTTGAAAAAAAACATATCGATGCAAGTATTAGGATGGGAAAAAGAAATGGTGCATATTGTGCTTCTTGGTATAATGGTAAGTCTGCTTTTATTCTAACAAATTTTAATGGGCAAATAAGTGATATATACATTTTAGCACATGAACTTGGTCATGCTATTCACGATTATCTTACTGCTGATAAACAAACTTATTTAAATTTACATCCAGGATATACAACTGCAGAATGTGCATCTATTTTTGGAGAATTATTAATGACTGATTTATTATTAAAAACTTCTGATTCAGATAGTCTCAAAAAAGCAATTTTAGCCCACGTTTTAGATGACGCGGGAATGGCTGCATTTCAAGTTAGCGCTCGATATTGGTTTGAATGGAATTTGTATAATGCAATTGAAAATAATGAATATTTGGATGGGAAAACTATTTCTAAATATTGGGTTGCCGGTAGAGACAAGATATATGGAGATTCGATTGATTTTTTTGATGAATTAATATGGGAATGGACAATGAAACCTCATTATTTCCGTGTTGGCTTTAGGTTTTATAATTACCCTTATGTATATGCTCAACTTTTTGTATATGCCCTTTATCAGGTCTATAAAAAAGAAGGTAAAGAGTTTGCTTCAAAATTTAAAAAACTTCTTGCTAGTGGAGGTAGCCTTACACCAAAAGAACTAGCTAAAATTGTAGGATTGGACATAACCAAACCAGAATTTTGGAAACTTGGGATAAAACAGTATGAAGATTTTGTAAACCAATTGGAAAAGTTAATTAATTAACTTAAGTTAATAGTTCTTGTATAATAGTGCTAATTCTTTTCTTTTTTTTTAAAAAAATGAAAATAAAAAAAGATATTAATAATTTCCTTCAAAAATTTCTTTCTTAACCAACTCGAATTCAAGAGATTCTTGAGATTTAATTCCTAAATTCCACTTTTCACAAACATCCTTTGCTCTTTGAGATAAATATGCAATATCACTACGAGCAATTAAACTCATATTAAATTTCCTTGTACCAGCGAGTAATTGCTTTATACCAGTACCTAATTTACTAAAAAGATAGGTGTATACTCCAACTGCAGAAGGAGGGATATCTCTATCTGGATATATTCTCTTTAAATTATCATATTCAACGAAAGCTTCATTAAGTCTTAATCTCTCATGCTGCTTATGGTCTCTTAGAATGCCTAGACTTTTTAGCATTGCTGGAGATGCCTTATTTTTTTCAATTACTTCGCCAACATATTTTGCTTTCATTGCTGCTGTTATAGGAGCTCTTGCCATGGCAATGCATTTAACATATGGTGCACCCATTGCAAAAGCTTTAAACATTTGCGTTTCGTTTGCAAATCCTCCTGCAATAGCTATTGTTGGAATAGAAACATTAGGATTTCTCTCTTTAATTAGATCTAAACAACCAACTACTAGAGCTTCTAAATAGGTGGTGGGAATTGATCCTTCATTCATCATACTTACAGGACTCATACCTGTCCCCCCACCAGCACCATCAAAAGTCATTCCATCTACTTTTCCTTCAATACCTAATCTAATAATCCAAGCTGTAGCTGCAGGTCGATAAGCTCCTGTTTTAATAAAGATATTTTTAGCTCCACTTGAACGTAATTGATCGATTTCTTCTAATACTTCATTTGTAGTTGATAACCCTACTCTACTATGTCTTTCAAAATCTGGAATCAAACCTTCTTTCCATTGTTCAATGACTTTGGGATCAGATGGATCAGGAAAAACTAAATATCCTCTACTCTGTAGTAATTGCGCTCTCTTTAAACTTTCTAATCTTACTTCGCCACCTATTGCTTTTGCTCCTTGACCAAATTTAATTTCTAGTGATTCTACATCTAATTTTGAGGTTACATAGTCAAAAACCCCTAATCTTGTATCTTCAACATTTTTCTGTACAATGATATCTCCATGCTTACCGTCCCATAATTCTCGATATTTATTGATTCTAGACTTCATATCTTCGGTGTCTATAACTTGTGGATATGCTTTGTGATTTGCAAATTTCGCATCTGGGTCCATACCTACTACATTTTCTCCGATTGTAAGACTTATGCCAGCTAATGCGGCCCCCATCGCTAATCCATCCCAATTTCTTTTTGCAACATAAGTGCTTCCTAATCCTGCTATGACAAGAGGTAATTTTTGTATAATATTTCCCCATTTTGATGTCAAATCTACATTAGGAAAGATTACTTTATCTTCATCAGGTTCAATACCTTGGGCACCTCGAACTTCAAACTGAATTTGAAAATCACCATATGATAATCCAAAATCTTTTGGAGACCCTGCGGTAGAATCTCCAAAATACTCCCGTTGAGGATATAATACTTCTCGGCCTCTTAGAGCGGATTTTGAAACCTCACAGAAGACGGGGCAATCTGCTATGCAAATCGGACATAATCCGCTTTCACAAGAATCTTCTACTCTTGTTCTCGACCCAATCATACTTGATGTATGGGTAACCATTGAAAATTTTGTCATAATTATAATTTACTCTATTTATTTTTGGGGAATATAATCCCATTATACTTGGTTATATTAAATTATATTATAAATTTTTATTAATAAACTTTAAGGTGAAAAATTAAACAACTATGTAATAATTATAAATTTTCCAATAATTTTCTTTAGTATTTAAAATCAGAATGTGAACAAACTAAAAGAAAAGATAAAGCTTATTGAAAAAGTTTTAATAATTGATATGTTATTATTAAAACTTAATGGTTTTTATTGAACAAATTTTAAATTTTTAAAAAAATGAATGATAAAATTACTATGATAGGGAATTTTTTCTATATTTTACATCCCACAAGATAGTAATTATATGAACCATTGAACTATAACTCTAAATAAGAGTTTACACTAAGTAGCCACAGTAATTTGATTCAAAAGGTCTTTTTGAAATTGGTTTAATAACTTTAAAAGGTTTTTCATCAATAGTGGTAATAGGAATATTAAATGTTTCACAGAATTCTTTTTTATCATTTTCGATTTCTTTTTGATCATCTTCTGAAAGATTAAAAATTTTAGCTCCAACTCCTAGTCTGTCTTCAAT
>JBHLQA010000321.1:0-4531 GCA_048885285.1 Candidatus Odinarchaeota archaeon | reverse complement strand
TTCTGGATTTGGATGTTAATATATAATGGAATAGGAAATATTCTCCTTTATAAGAATACAGAAAAATATGAAATATTATTAATTTTAGCTATTCCCGCAGGATTAATGTTTACAATCCTGCAGATAATCTACATCATTATTGGATATTTCGAACTTGTCTTTTCAGAAATAATGTGGGCAGTCAGTTCCCTAGTATGGGTAATTGTGTCTATTTTATATTTTTTTGATAAGAAAAGAGATTCTTAATAATTTTGATTAAATTTAGGTAAAAACTGGAGTATAAAAATGAAATATAATCATAAATTTATAAAAATAGGGTTTACACGCTCTTATCTAATAAACTGTAATGATGGATATCTACTAATTGATACGGGATATCCAAATGATTATGAAAAATTCATTTTAAAATTAAAGAAAAAGTACAATATTAATATTAATGATATAAAAGCATTACTTCTGACTCATCATCATGATGACCACGCGGGATTTGCAGCAAAATTATTAAAAAATTCTGGCGCTACTTTAATTGTACATGAAAATGCTTTAGAGAATTTAAAATTGGGAGTTACAGAAATCGATTCAATACCACTTAATAGAAGAATAAAGCTTATTTTTGGATTTTTTAATCGATTTCATAAATTTGAATATCCACCGCTAATTCCGAATGAAGAGGATATTATCATTAGAGGTTTACATGATAATAAAGATATTTTAAATAATTTAGGTGTGAATGGTTTAATAATTCATACACCAGGTCACACTAATGATGGCATCTCGATAGTTTTAACAGATGGTTCAGTATTTCCAGGTGATAATACTATGAATGCTTGGTATTTTAATATCTTTGGTATTAAGAAAAGACCTATTTTTGTACAAGATCTAAACTTAATATTTGAAAGTTGGGAAAGATATATTAAGCTTGGAGGAAAAATGCTATATCCTGCTCATGGAAAGGCATTTAATATAAAAAAAATACTTAAAAAATTAAATAAATTAAAAAAAAAATAGAAAAAAAAAATCCCGAAATAAAAAGATATATAAATTTGAATGGGCGATTATTATGGATGCTTTTTTATTTGCACTTATTTTAACTTTACTTGCTGGCTTATCCACGACTATTGGAAGTGTATTTGCTTTTATTGTGAAAGAACCTAGCAAGAAATTCATTTCATTTATAATGGGGTTCTCTGCAGGAGTAATGATTCTTATTTCCTTTGTAGAATTATTAAATGAGGGTATTGAAGCTTCCACTT
Organism: Candidatus Odinarchaeota archaeon; assembly: GCA_048885285.1. Lineage (GTDB taxonomy): Archaea > Asgardarchaeota > Lokiarchaeia > Sigyniarchaeales > SOKP01 > Loki-b32. The sequence goes on along the minus strand of JBHLQA010000321.1, from coordinate 3,278 downwards.
TTCTAATAGGTAATTTATTTTTCTTTCTAGGGATGATTATTATGTTTTTTATCGATATTGGTATTTCACATAAATATGAATTTGAGAATAAAGATAAGAATGAAAATCATAATTTAGAAAAGACATCTCTACTAGTAATGCTTGGAATTTTTATCCATAATTTTCCAGAAGGAATGGTTACATTTGTTGGAACCTTAAAAAATGCTGAACTTGGCATTTTATTAGCCTTTGCAATAGCTCTACATAATATTCCAGAAGGAATAGCCGTAGCAGTTCCTATTTATACTTCTACTAAAAACCCGAAAAAAGCTTTTTATTGGTCTTTTATTTCAGGCATAAGTGAACCATTAGGGGCTTTAATTGCAGGATTAATTCTTTTTCCATTTATCAATGACTTTGTACTCGGAGCAGTTCTCGCTATAGTAGGTGGCTTTATGGTTTATATATCTTTAGATGAACTACTCCCTGCTTCTCGAGAAAGTGGATTTGACCATATTTCAATTATAGGAATAATTCTTGGAATGCTAATAATGGTTTTAAGCCTAGATTTATTATAATCTCTTTATTAAATCTTTTCTTGAAATAGCATATACTTCAAGATAGTAGTAATTTTATTTTTAAAATTTCCTTTTTATCCATCCTATCTTATCTTTCTCTTGATTATCAATAGACGGGATAAAAAGGTTAATATCTAAAACAGGATTCTGATCAATTAAATCAAGATTCTTAATATATAACATATTTTCTTCTAATCTTGAAAGCTTTAAAATAGAAAAACCGATAGGATTTGGTCTTCAAGGAGAACGAATTGCAAAAATTCCATACTTAATATTATCCCAATGTGTTGTAGATTGTAATCTTATAGGAGGATTAACTCAATGAAAATAAGCCAAACATATAATATATTTAAAGTCCTCTAGATCCTTTAAACCTTCACTAAAATCTTCAAATATTTCAATTGATCCTTCAACTTTTGAAAAGGAAGGTTGAATAGGATTTTCTCCAAACTTTTTAAGAGGTGAATGAACAATGCCTATTGGTTCAAATTCAATCTTTTTCATATCAAATCATTATCATAAATGATGACTTCTATATTATTTTACTACGCTTATGATTATTTTTAATGAATAATTAATATAGAAAAATCAAAAAAGCATAACCTAAATCTTTCATTAAATAATATAAAAATAATATAATTAGCTCAAGAATATATTATTTCCGTAGTAGATTGTCAGTAAGAGAATTGATTACTGCTTGTATTTTTTATTCCATTCTTCTTGTTTTTTTGCGGGATCATCCCTTATTTTACATTTATGATGGATCATATCTTGCTTTTCAAAAGCTTGATCAAGCAAATCATCCAAATCATCCTCAGAGATTTTATCTTTCTTTTTTGCCATCTTGATAATGATATTTTTAGAAAAATTCTTTTTAGATTTTTAATAGCTTTTTTTTTATAAAATATTAAATTTTACTAATAAAGTTGTGGCTATTAAACTATAAAAAATAAGATAATTATTTCTATGAAACTTATTTATCCCGTTGATGAAATAATTAAAGTATTATCTTAAACAGTTTTTACTAATATTAAAATTTAAAACAAATTTAGCATGGATAATCATCAAGTCAAACAATTAATAAATAAGAACTAAAATATTTTAAGGTGGTTTTATTCAAGAAGTTAAATTAACAATAATATATGATAACCTTAATGGAGCAAGACAAGGATATATCAAATCTTTTGGATTTGCGGCATTAATAGAAATAAATAATAAAATAATTTTATTTGATACTGGTACAGAAAGCAATACTCTGTTATCAAATCTGAATCAATATGGAATACAACCAGCTTCTCTTAATGCTGTTATTATGAGTCATAATCATTATGACCACACAGATGGATTGCCAGGTATCATAAATTATAATAAAGATTTGCCTGTATATATTCATCAATACTGGGATAAACCAGCAAGTTTTATTGGAAAATCAATTCCTCATAAAAATCAATATATCATTAAGAAAGGAAGAAATCTAACAGAATTAAATGAAGATATATATTTAACAAATGTCTTTAAGTCTCAAGATTATGGAGGTATATATGAACAGGCGTGTTTTATTAGATCAAACGATTCCTATATATTATTATGTGGATGTTGCCATCCTGGGTTGATTCGATTTTTGAATGATCGAAAAAATTTAAGAATTCCTACTGATGCGCCTTTACATTTAATTGGTGGTTTCCATGGATTTAAATTTGAAACAAATGAAGTAAAAGAATTGAATCCTTATATTTATTCTATAGTTCTATGTCATTGTACGATGAATGTTGAAATATATAAGAAACAATTTGGCGAAAAATGCTCAATTGGAATAGTAGGTGAAACTTTAATTTTTTAAAATTAATTTTAATTATTATTAAAAGGAGATAATAAACTTTATTGTACTTTCAATTGTTTTAATTCTTTTTCTAAGAGTTTAATTTTTTTATCAATAGTTTTCGATTTAAGTTTCTTTTCTTTGGAAATGGCTTTGAGTTGCTCCTTTAGCCTTCTTTGTTTTTCCTTTTTTAGTCTATTGTATTTTTTTTTCAAATCATTTACAACAGAAAGCATTTCTTTCTTATTTTCTTCTAATTCATTTATGCCTTTAACAATTTCATCAAGTATTGCCTGATTTTTCTTTAATTGAGTCTCTACTTCACTAATTCTAGGATCCAATTCTTTATTAAGTCTATCCCTAACATAGACTTCTTTCTGCTTGGCTGTTTGTTCAATTTTTTCAATTTCGATAGCAATCTTGTTTATTTGACCTCGAAGTTCTTCATCAGACATTTTAATTTTCTTTCCTATAATTTTTCTACTTTAGTAATTTTATAGCGTTTTGATCTTATAAAATTTTAATTTCAACTGCTCTTAATTTGACTGAAGAAGAAGAATATAATCAGTTGCAATATTATTTCAAAAACATGAGGTATTATTGATATTTTTAAGCTGAATACATAAAAGAAAGAAAATAAAAATTCAATCAAATAATGACTTCTAATAGCTTAAATTTGAATTTATTACTTTTTTAAATTTTTTAGCTAAAAATGTTAATCTTTCCAAAAATAAAACAGTTTATCACTTTTCAATTTCTCTAAATCTTTTTGAGGAATAAATTTGGAAGAAAGATTAATTGTTTGTAAATTTGTAGGATACTCTGATTTTGTAACTTTAACTATCTTATTCCCTGTAAGATCTATTTCTTTTAATTTGTTTAAATTATTGATATTTTGGATC
>JBHLQA010000320.1:0-4553 GCA_048885285.1 Candidatus Odinarchaeota archaeon | reverse complement strand
ATCTTAATCACAGGACAACAGCTTGATCAAGGTGTAGCATTATGGACAGGAAAAACAAAAAAGAGTTATGTTCGTGCAGCAGGAGTCTGTAAGTTTGATAAGGAGGACTTTAAGAGGCTTGATTGTTATATAGGAACTCCAGTAAGGGTAATTACGGAACATGGAGAAGTAATAGTACACTCAATGATATCTGAAGAAGGACCGCATCCTGGAATTATATTCATACCTGCAGGTCCTTGGGCAAATCAAGTAGTAAATCCAGATTCACAAGGTATGGGAACTCCGACATATAAAGGTATAAAAGCTAAAGTTGAAGTGGCAGAAAACGGTAAAGTATTAGATACTTTATCATTATTAGGAAAATATAAGAGGGAAAAAGTTGGCAGAAAAGAAAATTAAGACATATTATGATGTAGTGTGCCCATTTTGTGGGAGCTTATGTGATGATTTAGAAGTCGATGTTGAGATTAAAAGTGATAAAGTAGTAGAAGTTAGAAATGCATGTCAAATTGGAACACACATTTACTATTCTACTAATCCTAACAATAAACACCGCTATAAAAAACCATTAATTAGAAAAAATGGAAAATTAGAGGAAGTATCTTGGGAAGAAGCTTTGGATAAATCTGCTGAGTATTTAGCAAATTCAAAAAGAGCTTTACTTTATGGTTGGTCAAGTACAGAAGCTGGAGCTATTAGTAAAGGTGTTGAATTAGCAGAATTAATTGGAGGTGTTTTGGATAATTGTTCCTCTATCTGTCATGGTCCAAGTATTATGGCAATACAAGATGTTGGTATTGTAGGATCCACTTTAGGAGAGTATAGAAATAGAGCGGATTTAGTTATTTTCTGGGGTTGCAATCCAGTTCACGCCCATCCACGACACTTAGGAAGATATAGTAGTTTTAATCGAGGATATTTTAGAAAAGATGGTCGAAATGATCGATTTATGGTAGTGGTTGACCCAAGAAGAACTCATACAGCTCAACTCGCAGATTTATATATTCAAATTAATCCTAATGAAGATTATGAATTATTCAGTGCTATTAGAGCCCTTTTAAGAGGAGTAGAATTGGATTTAGAATATGTAAGTGGGGTTCCAATAGAAAAGGTAATAGAATTGGTAAATAGAATGAAAAGTTGTAAGTATGGAGTAATATTCTTTGGGCTTGGATTGACTCATACAATATCTCATCATAGAAATGTCGATAATGCAATTTGTTTAGTAAGAGAATTAAATGAGTATACTAAATTCTTAATCCAACCAATGCGAGGTCATTATAATGTAGCGGGATCAAATATAGTATTTTCATGGGGTACAGGATATCCACTAGCAGTTGACTTTTCTAGAGGATATCCGCGATATAATCCAGGAGAATTTTCAGCATTATCCATTCTTTTAAAGGATGAAATCGATGTCTCAATGGTTGTTGCCTCTGATCCGATCCTAAATTTACCGAAAGCCGCTGTGAAAAATATGCTAAAGCATCCATTGATTTCGGTTGAACTTCATGAAACGCCAACATCTGCATTAGCAGATATAGTATTGCCTGTTAAAATAGTAGGAGTAGAATGTGAAGGGACGGCTTATCGTATGGATAATGTTCCAATACGTCTTAGAAAAGTAAAGAATGGTCCTGAAAATTTATTAACAGACAAAGAAATTATGGAAAAATTAATTCAAAAGGTAACTCAGAAAAAATATCCGGCTCAAATTGAAATTTCAATAGCTAGATAAACTATATAATGAAAAATAAAAAGCATAAACTATATTCTGTCATTATAGTGAATGCAGATAAGTGTACATATTGCGAAAGCTGTATGTCAATCTGCTCTTTTGTACATGGAACTAAATATATTCCCCTAGAAAGACGGATAATTGGAAAGCGAATAAGAAATGAAATAGAATGGGGCATAAAGTGTGATCTATGCATAGGTATGAAGGAAGAATTCGTTGATTTTAAAATAGGGAAAACTCCGCAATGTGAAAGTGTTTGCTCTTCAAATGCTATTTCTTTTGGTTCTATTAAAGCACAAAAAAATGAAACTCGCCTAGAAGCACTAAAACGAGTATTCTCATAAGAGATTCAATAAAAAAAGTAATGAGGATTTATATTATAAACACTTATCAATTAAAGTTCTATTCTGAAATTATTTTCTTGTGTCAAAAATCAAAGAAATAATGTTCATAAAAATCATATTTCACCTCTTTTTTTATCTCTAATCCTCTCAATACAATATTTAGAGTATCTTTCTATTAAAGATAAGGATAAATTGCAGGATTTATACTTTTTATCATTACATTCCTTATCTCTTAATCACTATTTTTTTCTAATTGGATTCAAAGCTTGCTATTATAATAAATATAATGAAACTGTAATTATCTTTAAAGCATAACAAGAACAGTAATTAGAGGAATAAATTTAAAAAAATTTGAAATATTCCTTATTTTATTAGTTGCTTTCTGTAATTATGGTCCTCCACCATTTCCTTTATGATAACCTAATAGAATGCTGATCATAGGCAAAAAGGAATTTTTTGATATACTTAAAAACTTGAAGTACAAGATTCTCTCAAATTATGAGAATAACTATAAAATAGTACGAATAAAATATCAGAACCAGCATGAATTTTCAATGGGACCTAAAAATTTTAAAAGATTAGTAAAACAAAATATTATACCTTGTAAAAAATGTAGATTCTCTGATTCTGATATAATTAAATGATGTATCTTTACAAATTATTGAAAATAAGAGATTTAACTAATATTATTAATTTTCTGTAATTGTCGGCTCGACATCCTCAAGTTCAAGAAGTCTTTTGGCTTCTTCCTCCAAATCTACGCTAAAAATATCGGTAATACCACTTTGTTGCATTGATACACCATATATTCTATCTGCATTGACAATATTCTCCTCTCTATGACTTATAACCATAAATTGTGCCTGCGAAGAAAATTCTTTCAATACCATCGAAACTCTGTGAACATTTGGGCCATCGAGGGCCGCATCAATCTCATCTAGAACGTAAAAAGGCGCAGGATAAAATTCTTGCACCGCAAATATGAATGAGAGAGCCACCAATGTCTTTTCACCCCCACTTAAAATTTCCAAGCTTGAGATTTTTTTACCACGAGGTCTGGCTTCGATACTAACACCCCCCTCAAAAGGTTTATCTGGTCGGTCTAAAATCATTTTAGCAGAACCCCCGGGGCTAAGTTTTTGAAAAATTCTGCTAAATTCTCTATTAATTTCATGATAAGCTTTCATAAAGGTACGAGTTTTTTCGAGTTCAATTTTATCAATAGCATCAAGGATGGATTTTCTCTCTCTTTGAATAGTTTGTCGTCTCATATCAATTTCATCGAATCGTTCTTTCACAGTATCATATTGTTCAATAGCTTTTAGATTTACAGGTTCAAGAGCTTTTTTCTTGTTAGTAGATTCGATAATTTCAGATTGTAGTGTTGGTTCTGAAAGATCCTCAGTTACAGGGGGTAATGAACCATATTCTTTGGAGCGTTGGAATAGAGTTTCAATTTGGTCGGTGCACATTATCTTTTTTGATTCAAAATTATTTATTTTAGAGTTTTCCATGGAAAGATCGGACTTTAAGTCTGTCAAAATTTTTTGGTATTCTTTTTGTTTTTTCCAAGAATCATCCTTTTCTTGGGTATATTTATCAATTTCCTTTTGTTTTTCATCTTTCTTTGCATTATCATTATCTAGAGTTTCTTTAAAGCTAATTAATTCATTTGAAATTGACTCTACTTGTTCTTCAGTCTCCTTTATATCTTGACCTAATCCGATAATTTTTTGTTCTCTTTCTTTATTTTTATTAAGTTCATTAAGTTTTCCTTGAGATTTCTGGACATCTTTATTCAATTTGTTTAAATTCTTTTGTGCTGTTTTTTGTGCATCTACTTCTTTAGTTTTTTCATCTCTTAAAGAATCTATTACCTGTTGTTTTTCATCAATATTTTTTTGAATTTCTTCTGCTTTAGAATTTAATCCTTCAATCTCATTTTGACATACTTCAATTTTATTATTCGATTCAGTATTTTCTTTTTTGATATCTTCAATAGATGTGATTAATCTCATGACATTTTCAAGCGCTCTTAATCGATCCAAAGTATCTTCAAGTGTTTTATTTTCTTCATCTATTTGCTTTCGTAGATTCTCGGTAATCTCCCAGAAATTCTCTTTTTTAAGTTTAAGCTCATCAATATTTTTTTGAAAGGTGTTTTGTTTCTCTTGTACATTTTTAATAGTTTCTTCGGTGTTAATAATCAGAGTTTTCTTTTCTTCTATAAGAGTATTCAATTTTTCGATATTTTCATCAATTTCTGTAATATTATCAAATAAAGTTTGAATTCCGTGTAATTCCTGTAGTTTCCCTCTCAAAACTTCTTGTTCTTTTTGTTTGTTATCAATATCATCTTGGATCTTAGAGATTCTATCCCAATAGGTATCTTTAAGTTCTTTTAATTTGGTAATTTCACCATCCAAATTATTAATTTCTTGCTGTCTATTGCTGATATTTTCTTCTCTTTC
>JBHLQA010000319.1:0-4553 GCA_048885285.1 Candidatus Odinarchaeota archaeon | reverse complement strand
ATCAATCTGGCGAAAGCATTCTTGTGCAGAAAACACTATTTATAATCTAAATAAGCCTGATTTGAAAATATTTTATCTGATTATATTAGTTTTCATAAAATTTCAATAGATAAATTTTGGAATATAAATAATAATGAAAAAATCAAAGAAATTATTTCAATATTAATTGATAAATGTACTGATTATTTAACCATTATAGTTCCAGATATCGAGATTTTTATTCCTTTAGATAATTTTGAGTTAGATTACTCAGAGGATCTCGATTTAAAGAAAAAAGATACCAAAAAAGGAACCATATCTAAAAAGGGAGGAGTTAAAGAACCAGTAATAACTAAAAAACAGAAAAAAGAGATCGAAAATAGACTTGATCTTACTGCTAAAAAAGTAGCAGAATTAAAGGGATTTGAATTAAGTCATGATATTGCAGAGATATTATCAATAATATCTGAATTAAATCCAGATTCTGTGGCTATAGAAAGTATACAAGGTTGGTTGAATAGACTTTTAGTTATCAGAAAACATCTAGATTCAAACACTCAATATCTCCTCTTAGAAAATATTGAAAAATGGAAAAGTAATTTTTCCAAAGTGAAGAAAGTAGAGGAAGAACCAAAAGAGGAATTGATTAATGAACTAAAAGAAAAAATTTCAGAAGAAAAACCTTCTTCTATTGGTTTACAACTGCAAATCATTTCATCAGAATCTTGCGATAATAAACATGCTGTAGCTTTAGCAAATAAATCGAATACTGAATACTTACAATTAAAGAACAATAATATTATTGCTATTTTAGGGGATAATTCTTACTTAATTCTTGGGGTTTACCACCAAACAAGTTTTAAACCCACATTTGAGGTAAGTGGCTTTTTCACTACATATTCACCTATCCTTGAAATGTTCAAACCATTTATAGAAGATATAAAGAATAGAGCAAGGTATCCTAAAGAAATTGAAATTAATCGTGGTTTTAATGAAATTATTGATAATATTAATGACTATTCTGGAAGAAAAATTAGTAAAAGATTAAAAAGATTAATAGATGTTGCTTTTGAACAAGATGGAATCTCTCTTGATATTCTAGAGCTTAAATTATTAGTAGGTAAATTAGAAAAAAATTATAATCAATTAAATGATGAAATGAAAGAGTATGTTGTCAATGAACTTAATAAATTGAATAAAAAATTCTCTACCTTGGAATTAGTACACCCTCCAGAATTTATAAATACCACTTTAGAGGAAGAGAGTAGAGGTGAATTAGGAGTAGAGGTTACAGAATCAAAGATTGAACCCCTGGATCCAGAAAAAGTAGAAAATTTATTTGAATTATTGATTGAAAAAATTGATGATCTTAAAGGTATTGAAATTGGAGAACAAATTGATAAATTTATAGAAGCTATTTTAAAATTACAGGGTTATTCTGAAATAGTTGAGTGGAAAAAGAGTCTAAGTACTGTTAATGAGACTTTAGAAGAACCATTTAAAGAAAAAATTAAGGATGACCTATTAAATTGGAAAGAAGGAATTCTAAAACAAGTTTTGTCTTCTGATATATCAACTAAAGATGAATCCTCTGATACTTATGAAGAATCTCAAAGTTTTGATTTAAAACAAGAAATTGCACCTTCTATTCTTGAAGAAGAATATATTAGTCCTGGATTGACACAATCTCAATTTGGGGATGAAATAGATTCTTCTACTTTAAAAGATTCAGATATGATTGATCCAGAACTTGAAATGAAGGAACTATTTAATAAGATTCAAGCAAATCTAGGAGAATTAACTGGAATCGAAATTAGTAAGTTGTTACAAAATATAGTTGATATTATATTAGAGACTGAAGGATATTCTATGGCTCTTAAGGGTACTAAAGATTGGATCAGCAAATTTCGAATGATTAGAACCCCCCTTGAAGCTGAAGTTAAAGAAGATTTTGAATTAGACTTCTTAAACTTAAAAGAAAAATATATAACAGAAGATAGTGGAACAGATTTAGATTTTAGACCTTCCTTTGAGAAGGATGAAAAATCTTTTGAGGAAAGTGGAAATAAAAATGAAGAGAAGTTAATTGATAAATTCAATAACTTGATACAATCTACAACATCTCTTAATGGTAATAAACTAAGTGAGGAATTACAAGTTATTGCAGATATCTTATTAAAATCTCATGGTGCTGTAGCCATAAATATCATAAGACAATGGATAAGTAAATTAAGATCTATAAAGGAACCTTTGGAAGATGAAATTAAAGTGGAATTTCTTGCTGAAGTAGAAAATTGGAAAGAAAAATATATTTAGAACTCTACCTTAATAAAAAGGGTTATGATATTTTTTGCTTTGTTCTTTATATAATTTCCTTAATCTGATTTCTTTACCAATTAAACCTTCAATTTGACATAAATATTCATATTCATCTTTTAAACAAAGTGTAATCGCAACTCCCTTTTTACTCATTCGTGAAGTTCGACCTATTCGATGGATATAATTATCAGGAAATTTAGGGATATCATAATTAAAAACATGGGAGATATTATCTATATCAAGACCTCTGGCGGCCACATCCGTTGCTATAAGTAAATTCACTTGTTTTTTCCTAAATTTTTCAAGAATTTTTTCTCTCTGAAATTGTGATAAATTTCCTGAAATGACACCTACTCTAAACTTAATACCTTTATAATTTTCCAGTCTTCTTTCTAACCAAGATGCGGTTTTCTTAGTATTTACAAATACTAATGCATGATTTGGTTTTTCAAGCTTCAGAACTCTAACAAACGTTTTAAATTTTTCCTTATACCTATCAACTAAATAATAGACTTGAGTAGTATTTCCAACAGTTAATTCATCACGACTTAAATTTAGGAATTCAAACTTATTTTTTGAATATTTTTGGACTAATTTTCTCATATCAGAATCTAAAGTTGCTGAAAAGAGCATAAATTGATACTTTGTCCTTATTTTACTTAAAATATATTTGACATCAGGAGCAAATCCCATATCCCATAATCTATCTGCCTCATCTAACACAACAAATCGAATATTTTTAAAGGAAAGTTCTTTTCTCTTGAAAAGATCTATGACCCTTCCTGGAGTTCCAACAATTATATTTACACCATTCTTTAATTTGTTTATTTGATTATTTATTGAAACACCACCATATATCGTCATCGATTTTATTTTAGGGTTTTTCAAATCTTTTATAACACTATTAATTTGTTTTGCAAGTTCTCTAGTTGGAACTAAAATTATTGCTTCATTATTGATATATTTTAATTGCTCAATAATTGGAAGAATAAAAGCCAATGTCTTTCCTGTACCCGTTTTAGATTGGGTCATTAAATGATTGCCATCTAATACGAGTGGAATTGCTTTTTTCTGTACAGGAGTAGGTTTTAAAATATTTAATTTTTTTAAAGCACTATTATTTTTTTCACTAATACCTAATTCTATAAAACTCAATTTTGTCTTTCACTATTACTTTAACATTTTCACACATTATCATTCTAAATAAATTAATCAAGAAAGATAAAGGTTTTGGAAATAAAATAATAAAATTTCATTCAGAAAAAACTTGTTTAGTTATATTTTGTATTTTTTTTAATTTTTGGTGTAAAAACATCTTGACTTTCTCTGAGCTTAAATTCGGATTATTCATAAATAAATCATAAACATATAATTCACATTTCTTACCGGTTTTTGCCAATTGCTTATGTAAAGGATTAGATTTATCATAGAGAGGAATTGGAAATAAGAATGGTCTCTTATGAATATGTCTTGAACTCTTTATTAATTTTATTTTTTTTGATAAATTTGGATTATTTAAAAATGCTGATAAATAATATGCTTCGTTCTCCGAATCAGTGGAATAATAGTAATTTTCAGATCCAACAATTATTTGCTGTTTTTCATTATTTATAACAGCTGCCTTTAATGTGGATCCACTTGCATTATACACAACTATAAACGACTTGTTTTTAATTTGTTTTTGCAATTTATTCCAATAATTTATGTTCTCAAACAATGTGTTAATATCACTAGTTTTCTTCTTATTTTGTTGATATATTTTATTCATTTCTTTATAAAAATTAAGAGCTTTAGGATAATTTTGTAAGAAATCAAAGTCTAATTCAAATTTTTCATTTATAGGAAGAAATATATTTCTCATATGTTTAATAAAAAAAGGAATAAGATCCAAATTTAAAAAAGTCTTAAATTTAAACCTTTGTTCAATTTCTTTATCTCTAAATTGAAAAGTCCATTTTTCTTTAGCTCTCGATAAAACATCTGGATCAGTCGAAATTATTAGGGAATCCTCTTTTTTTTCTTTTTTTTTAAAAAAAATTAATGATCTTGGAACTATTGTAGCACCTTGAAAAAATCTGTCTTTATAGGGACTTTTTTCTATAATACTCAAAATTTCTAATTGCTGTTTAGGTAAAATTAATTTTGACCCATCTTGTTCAATTTTTAAACTTGAGTAATAGGTTTCTTTCTTTAATTCAAGTTTTTTATTAAATAATTTGGCTTTTATTGGATATCTTTGTTTAATAGAAATATTA
>JBHLQA010000318.1:0-4553 GCA_048885285.1 Candidatus Odinarchaeota archaeon | reverse complement strand
CCTTAATTATCAATTTAACTTAAGAATTTAATATGAAATATCTAATATTCAATTATAAAATAATAGAATATAATAACAGAATAAAAAAAATTAAATAAAATACTACAAGAATTTTTCTAAGTTAATAATAAAATTCATACTAATAAAATAATATAATTAATTTCAATAATTATTGAAGATATTCAATATTAGTAGGTAGAGGAAAAATTAGAAAATGACAGTAATAACCACAAAAAAACCCTTTGAAGAAATTTTAAGTGCTTTAAAAGATGTAAAAAAAATTGGACTCGTATCTTGCGGAAGTTGTGCCGCAATGTGTCAAACTGGTGGTACTGAGGGTGCAAAAGAAATGGCAGAGAAATTGGAGAAGGAGGGATTTGAAGTAGTAGTTACAATTGTTCCTGAGGAGGTATGTGATAATAGACTTATGATGAAAGATTTCCGGCAAATAGATGAAGATTTAAAGAATATTGACGCTATTTTAACATTAAGTTGTGGATTAGGAGTTGCAAGTATAGTTAAAGCATTAGAACGAAAATATCCTCTAATTCCAGTTTTTATTGGAACCAATACAGAATTTATGGGCATGACAGAGAGAATTGGTCGCTTCTATATGCACTGTCATGGTTGCGGGGACTGTTTATTAAACGAAACTGGTGGTATTTGTCCTATAACAACATGTGCTAAATCTCTTATGAATGGACCATGTGGCGGAATGGTTAATGGTAAATGTGAAGTTGGGAATTATGAGAAAGATTGCGGGTGGGTTTTAATATATAATCGGTTGAAAGCGTTAGGAAGGTTAGATTTATTTTCAAAATTAAGAGATCCGGTAAATTGGAGTGAATCTGGTCATCAACGTGAAGTAGTGTGGCGATAGAGTCGATATAACTGAAAAAAAATTTACTTTCCTTTCAATAAAAAACCTAATAATGGAAAAACTGTATTAATTGGAGAATATAGGTCTAAATAATCGTTTAATTATTCAAACCTAATTATTATTTTTAAAATTTATTTTTCGAAATCATTACATTTTGTAATTCAAAACAATAAATATCATGATTAATTTCAATACTTAATATACCTAAAGATATAATAATTATTTCTTATAAAAGGATGTAAAGAAAATGGTCGTTATAACTACTAAAAAACCAGTAGAAGAAGTTCTTGATGTTCTGAAGGATAATAATGTTAAAAAATTGTTTGTTGTAAGTTGTGGGGTTTGTTCAGCTTTATGTCAAACAGGTGGTGAACAAGGTTTAGAAGAATGGAAAGAAATTTTAGAGAAAGAGGGTTATGAAATAGTAAATGGAATCGTAGTCGATGATGTTTGTGATAATAGGGAAATGGCTAAAGCTGTACGTAAAAATGATGTCGATGTACAAGAAGCTGATGCTATTGTTACTCTAAGTTGTGGACTAGGTGTTCAATCTACAATTGAGGTGCTTTCTAAGAAATATCCACAAAAGAAAGTCTTTGTTACCAATAATACCGAATTCATGGGTATGACGGAGAGAATTGGCAGATTTTATATGCGATGTCGAGGATGTGGTGATTGTTTATTGAATGAAACAGGTGGGATTTGTCCCATAACTACATGTGCTAAATCGCTTATGAATGGTCCATGTGGTGGAATGGTTAATGGTAAATGTGAAGTTGGGAATTATGAGAAAGATTGTGGTTGGGTCTTAATTTATAATCGATTAAAAGAAATTGGTAGATTAGATCTATTTTCTAAATTGAGAGATCCAGTTGATTGGAGTGAATCTGGTCATCAACGAGAGGTAATATGGAGGTAGAGTTAAAATGGGGGAATATAAAGTATATTCTAAATTGGGTGAAAAGTTAGCGAATGGGGAATTTATATTAACCGGTGAACTTGAGCCTGAAAAAACTTGTGATCTTTCACATACGATTCAAGAAGCTAAAGAAATGGCTCCATACGTTGTTGCTGCTAATGTAACCGATAGTCCACTTGGGATTGTGACAATTAATAGTATGGCTGCTTCTCATATTATACAAAAGGAAGCGGGATTAGAAGTAATTTGGCAATTAACAGTAAGAGATGTAAATAAATTGGGAATTGCTGGAATGATTATGGGAGGTCATGCATTAGGCCTAAGAAATGTGTTATCTCTTACTGGTGATCATCCTGCGCTCGGAGATATGCCTGAATCTAAACCAGTTTTCGATCTTGATTCAGCAACTCTAGTTAGATTAGTAAAAGAAATGGTTGATAAGGGAACTATAAATGGTCATGAAATTGAGCACCCTCCTACCCTTCATGTGGGGGCTGCTGCGAATCCAAATGCAGATCCTATGGAAGCGGAGATTTTAAAAATTGGAAGAAAGGCTCAAGCAGGTTGTGAATTTATACAAACACAAGTTGTATATGATCTGGATCGAACTATTGAATTTTTAAGTGAGATCAAAAAATATAATGTGCCTGTGTTACTTGGAATTTTTCCAATGAAAAGTTATGGCATTGCTAAGGGATTTGATACTTTTGTTCCTGGCGTCGATGTTCCAAAAGACATTTTGGCGAAATGGAAAAATATCAAGACAGAGTTTAAGGATGATAAAAAGGAACAGAAAAGAATGTATGACCAAGCAAACTATGAGTTTTTCAAACCTTTTATTTCTGAGCTAAAGAGAAAAGGATTGTTAGCAGGTGTGCATTGTATGGCTGTGCATTATCCCCGAATCTTCCCTAAATTAGTGGAAGTAATTCAAGCTTAAAAAAACATATTGAAAAAAACTTTTTTTTTAATCTTTTTACTTTTTAATCATTAATTTAAAAGTAAATAATAAAAACTTTAGATAAATAAATAATCTATAAATTAAAAGAGCAAAAAAAACATTTAGAGTGAAAAAATAATCATGTCTAAAGAAATTCAGGACTATATGAGAAGCCGTTTAGGATATAATGATGAAGAAATGAAAATGTTTATGGAAAATCCAAAAAATATAGAAATTCTTAAGAAGGCACCTAATTTAATTAATAAGACAATTGTAGTAGAAGTTATCAAGTCGCATGGCTGTAATGTTCAACATAAAGTTGGAGATAAGTTCTATTTTGATGGTTTTGGAACTTTACTGACTAAACTTTGTCCAAAAAGAATTTGCATGTCTGCCCTGGGTGCAATACAGAATGTAGTATACGCCACTTCCACGCTTATGTTATCAGGTCAAGATCCAAATGAAATGCTTTTAAATACAGTAGGGTGTCCTGATCCAGGCTTAGAGTGTGGTGGTTGGGGTAGTATTGCAATGGAAATTAAAGTAATAGATCGTAAAGATATTTAATCACTTATTCTTTAACTTTTTTTTATTTAGCTATTTTAATAGCTTTTCCAACCTTTAAATCAGTATAAGATTCCTTAAATGTATCTTTAAAAGCATTAATGCTTTCACTACTGCTATCATGAGGTGAAAGAGCAACTAATTTAGGATTTCTAACTTTTAGATAATTTAATGCGAACTCCCGATCATTTACATTCCACGGTTCCCATGGGGGTCTTTTTGTCATGATAAATTTAAATACTGGTAATCCAGACCAATCATTTTCTTCCCCCGGGTATTCTGGAATGGGTAAATGCAATCCTCCAATAAAACCGTAAATAGGTATATCAAATAAGGATTCAACACGATCTATTATTTTTTTAACTCCTTGATGTCCACAACCAATAATAACTACAAGACCTTTTTCTTCAACATTTATAACCATGGCTTGTTCATATATATCTTTAAAAAAGAACAATGGATTTTGAATGGGACCCGTAGACGCTATACCCTCTCCTATGACTTCCGGTTTTTTAACATGCCGTAATGTGGCAGTAGGATGAGACATAGGAACAGGAGTAAAAACTGTTATATGGCTTAAGTTGAGTTGAGTATCTGAGAGTGAGAATGTATTCTGTTGAGCCCATTTTAATCCTCCTACATGATCACCATGTAAATGTGAAATAAATACGTAATTAAAGTCTTCTACTTCAATACCTAAAGCCTTCATATTTTTTAGAAGGGATGATGGATGTTTTCTATTAGGATTTAGACCCGTATCATATAAAATACAAATATCATCTGCTTTAATGTAGTAAGAAACACCTTTTTCAGTAAATAAATTGTTTTCAGCATGATAATCAATTAAAGGAATAATTTCCAAATTTTTTACTGTACCCATATCATTTAATTTAGGGAACTCACTATTAGCCCAATTTGTTTCAATCTTTTGCTTATTCTTTTCAAATCTTTTATTTAATACTATTAAAGTGAAAAGTGGGAGCGACATTTGAAAAGCTCGTGTTAATTCTCTTTCAGAAAGCTTTTCCCCATTTAAAATCTTAGATATTATCTCACGATCCTTTACTAAAGGATAAGCATTGAGTAATTTCTTGATTTCATCTAATCCTATAAAACTCAGTTCTAAAACCAGATTAAATTTTATATTTATGTTTAATATTTTTTGATTTATTTTATGTTTTTTTATTTATTGGTTAATATCTAGTTTTAATTTAAGAAATTTTTTTCAAATATCCATTTTTATATTTTAT
>JBHLQA010000317.1:0-4587 GCA_048885285.1 Candidatus Odinarchaeota archaeon | reverse complement strand
TTTTTCACCTTAAGCAAGAGTCAGAGTAAAATGGGTTTTGGTAACGCATTTTTATTGTGTTTGACTTCTTATATTGCATTAAATTTTATTTTCCCTTTCCTCTCCTTTTATCATTTTTTTCTGAAAAATTCATTTTAGTCATTTTTCCTATTATATTAAGGGATTAATATAATTCCTGCTCTGAAATTAATATAAGCAAAATAATAGTATTAGTTAAATTTAATATATTAGATCCTTAAAAGAATGAGTTCTGGAAAAATAGAGGGAAATTTTTTTAAAAATTTTCAAAATTGTTTACTATTTGATGAATCGACTGTATTTACTAATTTTTTTTTACAAAAAAGTCTTCAAACTAAATCTAAACCCTTCATTAATAAATTAAAAAAAAATTTGTCTTTTAAAATAGAACAAAATAATGAACGAAATACAGACATTTTTTTTAAAACAATAAAAAATATACATCTAATTTTGAGCAATTCTACAGATCTAACTCAAAAACAGAAATTTGATTATTGTAACAGCCAGAGATTGTTTATGAAATTATATTTACAGAGAATTTCGAAAAAAATAGGTGTTTAGATTTGTTAAGAGCTTCAAAATAATTAATTAAATATTAATTCTCTTTCTCCTATAATATAAAGATGTTAATCCCCTTTATTTTGATAAGTTAATTTTCTTAAAATATAACGTTTGGTAAAAAAAAGTGTGAAAATTCATCACTTTCTATATGTATCACTAATCCTTTTTTTAATATAATAAAATGTGTGTATAATTAAGAATAACACAACTAAGAATAGAGTTTTTCTAATGTTTATGGAAAAAATGTTTTTAGAAAAATACTGTGATTATTTTCTCAGGTTTAATTCAATGAAAATCTCTAGATAGAACAAGTTAAAATTATATTTTTTTTGAAAAAACCAAATTTTTAATTCAATTTATAATTAGACTACTCATACTTATTGATTATAAACTATAGATTAAAAAGAATTTGGAGAAAATGAAATGGCTAGACCAAGTCCGTTAGAAGTTTATGCCCTTTTGGATAAATCAAATTGTAAGGATTGCGGTTATGATACATGTATGGCATTCGCGACAGACACATTGGAAAGAAAAGTAAAAGTACAAGATTGTACACATTTAATGCAAGATCCAAAACAAGCAAAAAATCGAGAGAAACTCATTAAGCTTTTAACGCCTCCCCAAAAAACTGTTACCATTGGAAAGGGAGACAGAGAAGTTACAATCGGAGGAGAAGAAGTATTAATGAGACATCAATTAACATATTATAATCAAACATCTATTTTTATTGAAATAGCAGATGATGATACAGATTTAGAAGATATAACCAAATACCTTTCAGAACTAAAAGTTGAAAGGATTGGAGACGTCCTTACTCTTGATGGAATTGCTTTAAGAAACGTATCAGGAGATAAAGAACAATTTAAATTAGCTGCTAAACGATTAATAGACCTTTCAAATCTTCCGGTTATGTTATGTAGCTTAAACGTCGAAAACTTGCTAGCTGCTGCTGAAGAAATCAAACACACAAAACCATTACTTTATGCTATTACAAAAGATACCTGGGAACAAATAGGAAAGTTTGCGATACAAAACAACTTGCCTGTTGTTATTACTTCAAGTAACTTAGATGAATTAATGTCTTTAAGTGCTACTCTACAGAAATTTGGCGTAAAAGAAATTGTTTTAGATTCAGGAACCTATTTTGGACCGGGTAATCTTTCTATTACATATGATAATATTATGCAATTAAGAGCAGCAGCTATAGATAAAGAGGATATAAATGCTTGCTGGCCAGTTATGGGTGTTCCTGCATCTTATTGGAATCAAGTAAAAATAGGAAAAAATAAAGATCTCTGGGAACATCAATATCAAGAAGTAATCATGGGCGCAATTATGGAATCAATAGACACAAATCTCATTGTTCTACATACAGGACAGAAGAAAGATGAAATTTGGGCTCTTTTAGCCTTGATGACGTTAAGACAAAGTGTATTTTCAGATCCTAGAATATATCCTGCTGTTGATGCTGGAATCTATAAGGTTGGAGAACCTGATGATATGGCTCCAATATTTGTAACTAGTAATTATAGAATGACTAAAATCCCAGTTGAACAGGATTTACAAGGTGGAAATATAAATTGTTGGCTTTTAGTAGTAGACTCTGAGGGTATTGGAATCGAAAGCGCAGTTGCTGGTGGACAATTTAATGCTGGAAGTATAGCTGAAGCAGCAAAAGAATTTGGAGTATTTGACAAAGTAAAACATAGAATTCTTATTTTACCAGGTATGGCTGCTCGCTTGAGTGGAGCTTTAGAAGATGAAGCTGATGCTTTCGTCGTCGTAGGGCCGAGAGATTCAAGTGGTATTCCAAAGTTTATGGATACTCAGTGGAAACCTGAAGAATTCATGAAAGAATATGAATCTTGGTCAAAAGATTAAGACTGTAAAAATTTTTTATTTTTTTCTCTTCTTTTATCGACTAAAAATAAAAACTTGTATTTAAATTAATGAATATATTAAATCAGCAGTTAACTCTTTAACTGAATTTATTATAAGTATTTTTTCATCCTTTAGTTCCTTTAATTGATTAGCAGAGTGGTTTCCAGTTAATACTCCGATAAATGGACAATTTAAATTATTAGAAAGTAATACATCTTTCGGATGATCACCAATTACAATAATTTTATAATGTGGATATCTATTTTTCAGAATTTCTATTAATTTTGGATCAAGTTTACCAAATTTTTTTGTGTCTTCAGTTTCACCTATAATATAATCAAAATAATCCTTCATTTGAAGAGTTCCTACTATTTTTTTAGCCAATTCTTGCTTCTTAGACGTTATTATTCCTAATGTGAAATCTAAGTTCTTCAATTCCTTCAATTTAGATTTAATTCCAGGTAATAGAGTTGCTTGATAAAGCCCTTTCTTTCCATAGTACTCTCTAAAAGCAGAAGATAAATTTGATGGCTCTAAAGTCGAAAACGTAGCAAACATGTCATCTAAAGGAGTTCCAATCAGAGGCTCTATTTGTGATTTGTCTAATTTTGGTAGATTAAACTTGCTTAATGCATAATTAAATGAAGCTACAATGCCATCCCTATTATTAATTAAGGTATTATCTAAATCAAAACTTAAAATGATTTTTTTATTTTTCTCATTATTCATTTTTTTAAAAGTTTGAATTGATAAAATGTAAAAAATAAAGAAAAGAAGATTTTTTAAAATTTTCTGTTTATAATCATGAAAATTATATCATATGAATTGTTAGTAATGGATCTCCAAAAAGTTCCATCCCATACACTTCTTCCCAATGATTATATTGAATAATTTCAGAATTATCGAACCACACTTTAAATGCTTCTCCAAAAATTTCTCCGTCTCTTAAAGCATCATAAAAAGGTTCAGATAAACACATCCCTCCTGATCTTGAACACCCTATTACACCTACTGCTTGACCATCAAAGAGGTAATGTGTTGCGATACTATTTGTAATCATCAAATTTGCTTAAAAACAGGAATATAGATTGAAGAATAAAGGTTTTGGTCCGTTCGAATAAATATCATGGCAAGTTAAGATACCATCATTAGCACTGGGATTACTTTGATTCATTTTATTCTAAATCCTCTAAATAATTTCAAAAGATAAGTTATTTCCGTAGAACTTTCAATAAGTCTTCTCAAATTATATGGAAAAATTTCGATTTCTACTTCTTTTCCGTTAGAAACATGATTGATAATTATTTTTATCATTTCTTTATATTTTCTCACTGTATATCCATCAGAATCAATTTCAGAAATAATTTCCCATGCTTTATCCAATTTCCCATTTAATACACATGAGATGGAAGCTAGAACATAACTTAGAACTATATGTGAAAAACTAACTTTTTTCAGGTTAGCGGCTCTATAATAATAACGATATAAATTTTTTACCATTTCTTTTAAAAGAAAATCTTTTGCATCATCAAGTTGCTCATAGAATTTTATACTTTCTAAAATAAGAGTCGCTGCCGTAAAAAATTGCTGGTTTTTTAAGCCTTCTTCGGCAATTTTGTTTAATCCTCTAATAATTTGATTAAAAATACCAAATCTATTAAACTCTAACCCCCCATTTATGGCCACGTCATAAGCATCTAGATAACATTCTGTAGACTCATTTATACTTGCTATTTTCCAAAAATTATCTCCCGCTTTTACATAATGTTTATAAGCCATTTCAAAATTATCCATTTCTTTAAAAACATTAGCTCCATCAAAAAAATTTATAGCTGCTTGATTAAAATCTTCAATTTTCTCATAAAAACTTCCAGCAAGCAAAAAACAAGATGCACTTTCAATTAAATTATTTTTAATATCAAGATAACATAATCCAGCTCCTCTGTAATAGCGAGCAATTTTATGGAAATTATCCTGATTCTTTTCCAATGACTCTGCTATGTCTATATAGGCTCCAGCTTCTTTCTTTGAAAAATTTATATATTGATCTTTTTCGTCTAATAGTTTATAGAACTTTTTCATAATCTGATACATTTGAGCTAATGTCAAATTATCATTTATTTCTTC
>JBHLQA010000316.1:0-4595 GCA_048885285.1 Candidatus Odinarchaeota archaeon | reverse complement strand
TTGAGTTGTTGATATACATTGTTGCGTTCTGCAAGCATCTGATTCCATAAAAGACGGCAACACCCAAACGTTTTGTTTAATAATTCTTGTTCAAGGGGAGCAAGATATATCCGAACTTTTACTGCTTTATTAATGTTCAAGAGCAATCTTCCTCTGTTGATTCTCAACATATTGTTTCAGAACATCAATTGATACATTTCCCGTAGAAGAAATAAAATAACTAGGACTCCAAAAATGAGCACCCCATAAAGTATCTTGTAAGAAGGATTTATACTCTTTTCGATATTCCATTATTCTTTAGTTATTTAGAGAGAATAAAAAAGAGATAACTAGTTAAGTTTAATGATTTTTAGACGCATTCATCCATGCCCGAAAGGACATGGCTTTCTGCTTTAAAAACGATAAATTTAAATACTAAAATAGAAATTAAAATCTTGAATACTATTATTCTTCAATTTCTTTTAGTATTTCTATAATCTCAGATATTTCTTCTCTCTTACGATATTTTTTGACTAACTTTTTATAACCTTTAATTGATTTTTTAATCAATTCGTGAGTCTCATCTGGAATATTATCTTCATGGAGTTTAAGATTCTGGGTCATAAAATCCAAACCAACCGTCAATTTATAATCTTCTTCAAACTTTTTTTTAGCAAAAGTTCTTATTAATGAAGATTTCCCTACAGCAGCAGCACCCGCTAATAGAACCTTGAATCTGAAATGAGTAGAATCTATAATTTCACCAAGTCGAGGTTTTAAATCAAGTAAAGCGGTAATAGCAAATCGTGTAAATAGGCTTTCAACATTTTCATTCTCTAAAGCTGAAGTTTCGATATACTCAAATAAGTAATATTGATTTACTTTTTGGATGATTTTTTCTCTAGGGATAGTTTCTCCAATATCTTTTTTTAAATCAGTTTTGTTTCCTATTAAAAAAATTGGGATATTGCCTGATTGCTTTCGAATTTCTTTAAAATATAGATCAATTTCATCAAAAGTATCAGGACGACTTAAATCGAAAACTAATCCTAGTACAGCAACACCTTTGAAAAAATCAGTTTTAAAAAAATCAAATCGTTCTTGTCCCCCTGTATCCCACAGGGAAAGAGTGATATTTAACATACTCAAACTTTTTTTTTATAAACTTATAATCTAAGTATATAATAGAAAAGAAAATTTTTAGATTTATGGATGTGAAAGTAAATTCATTTTATTTTCAATTTCTGAGTTAAGTTCGTTAATTTTTTTATCTAATACTTTAAGTTCTTTATTGATATCTTCAAATCTACTTTCTTGAGTATTCAATTTTTTTATATATCTCTCTTTAAGAGAGAGAGACTGACTATCATTTCCTAACACCGAGATATTTTCTCTAAGTCTTGCTTGTTCGTTAGTCATTAAATTACGTTCTTCATTTAGTTTATCTTCTTTAGATCTTAAATCATTTAATGATTGAATTAAACCTGCAATTTCTTTTAATTTCGTTTCAAGATCTGGATCAATAAATTTATGTTTTACATAAAAACCAACCCGTTTTAAAAGATCTTCTTTAGAATAATTCCATAGATAATTACTTGAATAATTTTCTCTTTGTTCTTTCAGTTTAAAGTTGATCGCATCTTTAGGCTTTAATGTTAGTTTGAATCGCCAATAGTTAGGAGTTTCTTCAGGTTCGACTGGTTTCTCTATAAATTTAAACTCATGTGTCTTTGGATGATCAAGGTAAAGTTCCTTTTCTTCATCAGTCTTATTTTTAATTTTATAGGTAGTCATTTTATTGGTAAAATAATATTCATAAGAATAACCACCACCAAATGTAACTCTATGTACACTTAAATTCTCAGATTTTTGTTCATGCAAAATTATTACAGCTTGTTCTACAGCATAATTTAATAATCTGGTGTCTTCTTTATTTAAAAAAGGAATTATTGCTTCTCCAGCAAGATTATCATCATAGATGATAGTAGCAGGTCCTCTTTCGAGAGTTAAATTAGTATTATTTGTTATTTCAAGACAGGCATTAGGATTTTCATTATGTTCATTTATATTATAGAGTAAAACTCTTTTAGCTTTGATAGATTCAGTAAGAATTGGCACTAATGCAGATTGTTTTCTTTTAATGGTAACTGGATTCGATATATTATATTCGAATAATTCTCCTAAATCTTTAGTCTGAGTTTTTGTTTGAGATTTCACTTTATTATATATCTCTTTATCAGACATGGCACCCGTTGCAAAGCCCAGCCCTCCTCGTGGTTCTGGAGGAGGTCTTGACGCGGATGTCATGACTTTACCTCTCTTTTTCATCGCCATTGGTTTCGCCTCTGCTTCTGCCATTAAGTAATCCTCAAATTTTTCTGTTTCTAATCCTTCTTCGATTTCTGTAGGTCGTGCACTTAAAATTTTTGGTGGTTCTATTACAGGTCGCTGAATAAAAATTGGTCTATAAAATTCATAAACAAATGAAACGGGCATTCCTGCAACTAGTGATAATTCAATATCTTCCCAATCTTGATTAGTGGTATTTTCAATAAGACTCCACCCAGAAAGGAGGCATTTCTGTTCCAATGCTTGTTGTTTACTCATAATTAATCGATACGACGTTTTCCAGATAGGACTTTCACGAATATATGAAACAAAGATACTTCTTTCAATTTCATCATCTCCACCAGATTCAGAATTTATTATGATTTTTTTCGCATCCTTCCTTTTACCAGCAATTACTGTATCTAAAAAAAATTTCAAATCCTTTTTTATTTCTTCGTTCATGATATCTAAAGAACGAATTTCTGAGAAGTTATATTCTGAGATCACATCATCATCTTGTAGAAGTACTAAATACTTCTCGGTAGTTTTTTCATTTTTACTTAGTTTTTCTACAGATTCAATCCCCATTATTTTTCCTGATACTTTTTTTGCTCCTCCAATAGTGAGATTCACATCAGCTCCTTTTATTTGGGTAACTAAAGAAGAAAAGGAATCTCTATCAGGGATATTTAGCATAATAGATTTTAACAATTGACTGGTTTCTAATGCTGCATCGTATGAAATTGATGAGATATATCCCTTTTTACTGGTATCCAAGACAAAAAGTGATTTTAGAACATCATTCATCTCATCAATCTTAAATTCAAGCTCAAATCTACCAGATCCTTTTAAGTGACCCTCTAGGATATAATAAGAAATCCCTGATTTGTGAATAATAACTTTCTTTACACTTAATCCTTTCATATGAATAATGATATAAGACTAAGATATAAATATTTGCTATAGATAACTTGTATTATAGTAATATGAATAATAGGATGATTTTTCTTCTTTTAACAATATTAGATCTTCAAGAGAATGTATTCTTTCATATGTTGTTTATTTGCTAACATTTAGGTAATCCTCCTAATCTCATTAAATTCATTTTTTTTATAATTATCTTTTATTCTATATTATGAAAATTGAACATTGATCTATTTAAATGATAACCTTTAAAATTCACATTCCTTAAGCAAATTAATATCAATCTCTGGAAATATTATACAATCGAATAAGATATTGAAATAAATTATGAAAATGTTGGGGGGAATTTTTAGGATAATTTGAATCGTATAATTTTAAAAATTCTGAGTACCATATCTTCTTCATGTGTGAAATAACAGTATGACTATCTACTTCCAATAAACTAGCAATATCTATTGCATTTCTTGCGTCAACCCTAATTCCTTCTATTATTCTTGGTTTATAAAAATAAATATCTTGTGCTTCATTAAAAGTCATACCTAATGATCTCTTAATTCTGTTTGTAATTGCGTTTCGTGTGAAACCAAAATATTCGGAAATAGAAGTTGGTGTATGTCCCTCATAAATCAATTTTATATAAAAAAATTGTTCAATATCCTGTACTGAAAGTCCATCCTGTATTAAAGACACTAAGTAAGATTTATCTATCTGTTTAAAAATTTTAAACAATAAAATTGCTTCAAAAAATGTAATACCCCAGTGTTCCTTTACTCTCGCTCTAACAGTAGCATTTGTTGTATTATATAACCTAGCAATTTTATATTCATCAAAACCTTCCTCTATTAAACATTTTAATTCATTCTCAGGAATTGGAACATATTGATAATTTAATTCTGCTTTATTATATCTTAATAGAGTCTGCTTATAAACTTCTTCTAATCGTTTTTGATAAATTTCCATACATCCAAAAATGAATCTTGCATGGGTTAGATCCAAAGCTCCCAACTGCTTCAACCTATGTTCTATTACAATTTTTGAAACATTTAACTTTTCACATATCTCATGCATAAAAGCACCATCCTCGATTAACTCTATTAATTTTTCTAAATTTACATCAACATTTCCTCTCGATTTAAATGCTTCCCATCCACCAAATGCTTTTCTTGCCGAATTGATATTAATAATTCCCTGATCTTCCCAAAATTCTTTTATTTTTGCATGTACAGTAGATAAACCAATACTAAATTCAGCAGCAATTTCTTGTGTACGAAATCCTAAAGATATTAATTTTTTAAATTCATCTCTAGGAATGTTAATATATCTAGGACTTAAGAATCCATAGAGCACAGGTCTGCTATAACCTC
>JBHLQA010000315.1:0-4624 GCA_048885285.1 Candidatus Odinarchaeota archaeon | reverse complement strand
TACAGTGATTTATAAAAACAAGAAAATCTTCTTGTCTTAATTCTATAATAATAATCCTGGAATGAATTTGTAATACAAAAAAAATGTTTCTTACAAAAAAATATTCTTTGGGTCAAAAAAATATAATATATTTAGTACTAATATAAAATTTATGGTGATAAAATTTATAAATGAGGTTAGTTTTATTATGTCATCAATCCAAAAGAGTGTTATTAAATATTTTGTATACAGAATTTAATATAATTTTCCATGAATGAGTTTTTTGATTATATAAAGTTATACATAAAATTAGGTAAATGATATGGGTTTAAATGGGAATTTAATTATAGGGAAAAAATTTTATAAAATAAATGATGAAAATCAAAAACCATTAAAATCACATCCCATCTTTAATATCTTTCTGATTTTCAATATAACTAAGAAATGGATATTCGAGCTTGTATCACCATCTCTGATTAATATAATGGAATTGACAAATCTTCTTAATAATAAAGTGCAAGAAAGCCAAAAAGAATATTCAACAATTCCTGAATACTTTAAAGTTTCAATTCTAAAGGAAATTTATCACATCTGGAGTTCTGGCGATAATTTCATATGCATCAATTTAAATAACGGTTCAAAAAGTTCAACCATGAAATCAGTGATAACAAAGATGAGAAATAGCATTAAATCTGATGAACAATTAATTGCTAATAGCCCTAGAATTTTATTAATTTCAGAGTTTTTTGATCATTCAAATATAGAACAAAAGCACGAAGCTTTAATAGAGCGGTTAATTTTTGATGATTTACTTTATTCAAAGCTCGAGATTAAATTTAAAGACTTAATACCTCAAATTATAGACAAATTAAGTTCGATGTTTTCTATTGATCAAGATTATTTAGTTTCATATTTTAATACAAATCTTAGTAGTGTTGAATTTTTAAGAACTACTAAAAGTACTGATTCATTTGAGAAACTTTTACAAGTAATAGATTTTATAAATAGAAGAAATTTATGCAAGTAAATGTAGAATTCCTTTAATTAATAATGAATTATTATAAATATTTCTAAAAAAAAATCAGATCAAATAGTAGGATTTATAATGACAATTTTACTCAATCGTATAAAAGCTTGGAAAAATTTATTCAAATTAGGTAAAATTGGGAAATTTTTGCATTCATGGGGTGAATTTATTCGGAATCTTGTCGTTTTAGGATTAAAAGATAATTTTCTTAGCTTTCTTCAGCAACCGCATACATTTACAGAAATCAAAGAAGAATTTAATATTTTAGACGATGATTTTCTTAA
This sequence comes from Candidatus Odinarchaeota archaeon, assembly GCA_048885285.1. Taxonomy (GTDB): domain Archaea; phylum Asgardarchaeota; class Lokiarchaeia; order Sigyniarchaeales; family SOKP01; genus Loki-b32. Next base: position 3,334 of record JBHLQA010000315.1, on the reverse strand, counting down.
TTTGCTATTAGATACACTTTTAAGTGATAATACCATTGAAAAAAGTAGTAATGGATTCAAATTAATTAAATCCCTAGATATTGAAGCTATACCTCCGAAAGCCTTTACTAAATCAATTAATCAATTTGCGGAAAGTATGTCAAATTCTGTATTTAATCGATTATTTAATAAATATTATAGTATATCCACTGGAGCGAATCTCTTTATCTCAGATGATGCTTTATCTCAAAGAGCATATGAAATTGCACGTCGTGCAACAATATCATATGTTCCTAATTCTATAAATGATCCTGGAAGATTTCTTGATTTAGGATGTGGAAGTGGAACTAGTACAGCTGATTTATGGACTCAAATAATGAAGAAACATAATTTCAAACCTAAAAGTAATTTTAAATTAATCGGTGTAGAGATCAATGAAGATTTCGTGAATATTGCAAATAATGAGTTTTATTATATTGTAAAAAAATATTTAGAAATAACTGAGGATGCTTATTCAGATTTTAAACCTTACCATCCTGAATTTAAAACGGGAACAACAACCCAAATTCCATACTCTGATAATTATTTTGATTATATTTATACATCACAAGTATTACACTGGACCGACTTGAAATCTTCTTTAGAAGAGATATATCGCTGTTTAAAACCTGGAGGTGTCTATTTTGGAGCAAATACATTAATTCCACAAGCAAATTCTTATGTAAACATTATGATAAATACTATTGAAGGTGTTAAAGGATTTTTTACTAAAGAAGAATTTAAAACGGTGGCAAAACAGGTAGGTTTTTCTAAATTCAATTTCTGTACTCCACTTACAATGTATAAATTTAGAAAATAAAAAGTTAAAAATTTAAATTTATTCAATTTATTAATACTTTTTTTTAATCAATAAACATTAGATATTCGAAAAGGCATACTTAGAAACTGAAATTCATAAAAAAAACCTAATTAAAACGTCTTGTCTTCATGTAAAAAAAGAGTATAGTCTTTAAAGATAATTTTGAGAACAATACGACTAACTGTTAATCGCAAGATATAATAAAATCAACTATATTTTCAAGATTTTTATGCTATCAAAACGTTTTAAAGCTTTATCCTGAAAATAAAAATAAAATTTTTCAAAAATTAAATTTGTAAAAATAAATTAAGTTAATTTTATAGTTATTTTAGTTAGTCTTTCTTTTAATTCCTCTGCTAACTTTTCTAATTTTTGCGCTGTAGAGGTAATTTCTTGCATTGAAGCTGTTTGTTGTTCTGTTGAGACACTTATTCCTTCCATAGAATTGGATGTTAATCTTATATTGTCTAAAATATCTTTGATTTTCTTACCAGAATTACCGACAGCCTTTTTAGATTCTTCAGCTAATTTTCTAACTTCATCTGCTACAACCCCAAATCCTTTACCCTTTTCTCCTGCTCTCCCTGCTTCTATACTTGCGTTGAGAGCTAAAAGATTTGTTTGCTCTGAAATATTAGTGATTAATTTCATTACATTTTCAATTTCACTAGAAGATTTCATTGATGTTCGACTATATTCTGCGACTTGTTGTGTTGTCGTGGAGATTTCTTCAGCAGCTGCGTTTATTTCACTAGCACTTGAAGCTAATTCTGTAGCAATATTTGCAACTGCTATTGATGTTTTAGAACTTGAATTAAAGATATCTTTGATTGTTTTTTCTTGTTTATGTACTTGTTTAATGATAAAAAGTAAAACATATATAAGATAAACAGTACCAGGAGGCGTTAAGATTAAATATGCTAATGCTTCGTTATCAAGAAATCCCACAGCGATAATTACAATTGATACCATGGCGGACATAACAATCAATACATTTAAAATAATTTTAAATGCTAATGAATCCCGAGATAACTTATATTTATACTTTAATCCAACACAGAGAAATGCTACTGCTACTATAGCTATTGAAAGTTCTAATTCATAAGAAATTTTAACCATTATTCTAAACCTAAAAGATTTTTATTAAAAGTAAATATAATATTTGTTTAAACATATTTAAAATTAAAAAAGAGATAGTTTTTCTTTTTATTAGGTTTTTTGTGATTCCCAATTGTTCGTAATGGTAGAACGTAATTACTTAAAATAAATAGTTTTTAAAAATCCCAATGTTTTTAATTTTGAAATTAAATTTACTTAAAAAATAGAAATATTGAAAAATTACCAATAATTTTACTGAATAGCTATGAATGAAGACGAAATGGATGAAGAGATTGCCAAAATAATAAGTGAAGCTCTTGAACAAACTTCACATTCGAGTTGCGAGCATTCAGAATCATATTGTAGTAAGGATGATTCAGATTATGAATTATGACATATTCATTTTAGTACCGATAGATGCAAAGGACTCTATAAAATGGATTAAAATACTTTAAAGAGGTGATAAAAATAAGTAATGATAAAACTAAAGAAAAACTAAAGGTTGATATTTATGTTCCTTTAGATGCCTGTGCGTGTGAATGGGATAAATTTATGAACCGAGTATTTGTTGAACTTACACCGTTTATAAAATACATTGATTATGACACTAAAAATCTCAATTCAGAGGAAGCAAGGCAATTAAATATCTATAATAAATGTATAATAATAGAAGGAAAGAAAAAAATCTCTTCCTATTTTAATCTCAAGAGAGAATTACCAATACTTCTGAAGGCAAAAGGAATAATTTAGAATCTTATTTTTTTTTAATTTATTGGAGGTGATTATTAAAATTAAAAAAATTAAACTCACAATTTTTGCCCCAGATCCTGAAAGGAAATTATCAAATGGAATTGAATATGATTTGGATGCAAACGATAATGGAACCATTGTTGATGCACTAAGCATATTAGATAAAAAAATTAATAGCAATATCGAAGATAACATATTCCCAATATATAAGGGCTTAATTAAAAGTTATCTTCAGTTAATTTGGAATGCTGAGGAAAATATAATTTATGAGGATTGTGCTATAAACGCTTATGGTCCTCATAAAAAGTTCATGGCTTTACATGACGATATTAACTTTAACCTATATCCTAATAGTGAAATAACTATCGCTGTCCATGCTGATTGATGAGCTGATGTAATGAAAGAGAGATTAGATTATGGGACATTTAAAAGGATTATTATGAAAAAATATGGAAAGGATCACAAGAGATTCGCCCATTATTTTAATATATAAAAAATTCAATAAGTTGGATGATATCTTTTAATAAATGTTAGTAAAAGATTGACAAGAGGATTGCTTCCTATATGTTTTATATAAATAACAGTTAAAAATTCACATGAATATTCTTCAAAAAAGGAGAATTATTATGAAAAAAACAAAAGCTATCT
>JBHLQA010000314.1:2894-4628 GCA_048885285.1 Candidatus Odinarchaeota archaeon | reverse complement strand
TTGATTTAAAAGAGAAATTTGTAAGTGATTATTTATTTCCGACTATCAAGGCAAACGGTTTGTATCAGGGAGTTTATCCTTTAAGTACGGCAGTAGGAAGACCATTAATAGCGATTGAAGCGATAAACATTGCACGAGAAGAAAAAATTGAAGCAATAGCTCATGGATGCACAGGTAAAGGAAATGATCAAATAAGGTTTAATGTTACAATGAGAGCTTATGCTCCTAATATTGAGATATTGCAACCTTTAATAGAATGGAATATGGGTAGAGATGAAGAAGTTAAATATGCTCTAAGTAATAATATTCCAATTCAAACTCAAAATAAGAAATACAGTGTTGATGAGAATCTTTTTGGAAGAAGTGCAGAATGTGATATTTTAGAATACCCCGAAATTGAACCCCCAGAAGATTGTTATTCTTGGACTGCATCACCAGATAATGCTCCTGATAATCCAGAATATATTCAAATTCATTTTGAAAAAGGAATACCAGTAGAATTAAATGGTAAAAAGTTTAATTGTGTTAATCTAATTAAAGAACTTCATAATATTGGTTGTAAGCACGGAATTGGGAGAGTTAATCATATGGAAGATCGAGCAATTGGATTAAAATCAAGAGAAATATATGAAATTCCCGCCGCGTTAATTTTAATTAAAGCACATAAGGATCTTGAAAAATTTGTATGTACTAAGCATGAGAATTCATTTAAAACGATAGTAGACCAAAGATGGACAGAATTAGCTTATGAAGGACTGTGGGTAGACCCTTTAAGAAATGCCTTAGAGGCATTTATTAATACTATAAATGAAAAGGTAACTGGAAATGTAAAAGTGAAACTTTTCAAGGGTAGTGCTAACGTGGTATCAAGGGAATCACCTTATGGTCTCTATGATATTAATTTGACTACATATGATACAAAGAGTACATTCAATCAAAAATTGAGTTATGGATTTATTCCATTATGGGGATTACAAAGTGAAATTGGTTTCCAAGTAAGAAATACTGTAAAATCAATAAAAAAAAATGCAAGTAAAAACCAGATAGAGGTAATAAAATATGAAACTAAAAAAGAACAATAAAATTGTCAAAAATAAGAATAATGTATATAAATTATATTATAGAGGGTATATATTAATTCGCTTAAAAGTAATAGGTTCTGAATGGAAGGTTGTTGATAAACTCAAGGGTTTAAAATCAACAGAACCAGAAGAAGATTGGAACATAACGTATGCTACCCCTGTTTATGGAGGATGGGATGTAATGGTAGAATGCTCATTTAGTAGATTAAAAGATTTAGATAAAATAGTTACCTTCTGTAGGATTGATAAAGATTTATCTCAATGGATTGAAGAAACAACTACTTTAATGGGTTCTAAGAATGATTACCCTAGTTAATAAACAAAACAGTCCTACCTATTTCCATGTTGATCTGTAAAAAATATATAATTTCTAATCATTTCATCCTGTTATTCAATATCATTCGGGGATTTATAAAAATCCTACTCAATAGATCCTTCAGATATTAATTTTTGATTCATTTCAAGATTACAATTCATCTTTCATTTCATAAAAATTATACAAAAGTGACTTTAGTTTTTTTGTAGACCTATTATTCATAATTTACATAATACCTTATTTTATGAATTTTATAAATAACAACTTTCTTCCTTTTTCTATGTCAAAATGCAAATAATCTTTATTAGGAGCTTGATAGTTTTATAAAAAAAAGAA
>JBHLQA010000314.1:0-2884 GCA_048885285.1 Candidatus Odinarchaeota archaeon | reverse complement strand
GATAACGGCGACATGCCAAACATGGACGAGTTTGAAAAGAAGATGAAAGAAATGCAGAAACAGTTCGAGGAATGATTAGATGACAGACGATAGAAACATAGATTGATAGTTTTATAAAAAAAAGAACTAAAAATACTTTTCCTTCATCTATATTATAACCCTTTTTTTTTTAAACTCCTCGATCTCATTTTCACTATAACCAAACTGTTCTAAAACAGAAACCGAATCCTCTCCTAAAGTTGGAGCACCTTTTCTGGGTTTAACCGGAGTTTTTGAGAACCTAATCGGGGTACTGATCATTTTATAAGCACCATGTTCACTATTTTCAAGATTACACATCATATTCATGGCCTTTACTTGAGGATCATAGAATAGATCTACACTATAATTTACTTGTCCACAAGGAACACCAGCGCTTTCCAGAGCTTCGATCCATTCCTGGTTTGTTTTTTCTCGAAAACGTTTTTCAATTTGATGTGTTAAATCCTTTTGATGATTGATAACCTCATCAGTTATTTCACTAAAATCAACTCCAGCTCCCTTATCATAAATATCTATTACTTTATTTACAATTTTTCTCTGCCGGCTGGTGACCGCAGCAATGCTAATAAAACCGTCAGCAGTTTCGTAAATCCGATAGTAGGGAAAAAAATACCTATCTGCTGGTCTATGATTACAATCTGGAACATCAATTATCCTGGTTGAATCAGGTCTATCATATCGTCGTCTTAAGTACACTAATGCATCAATAATTTCTGTATGTGACTTTCCCTCCTGAAAAGCGTTGTTTAAAAGATCTAATTCTTCTTTATATCTTTCCTTATCCAATTTTTCGATGTTCACGACGCCTGTAAGCTGTAAAGCCAAAGCAGTGGTAAAAAGTGATGTTTCAATTTTTTGACCTTCACCAGTCTTTATTCTGGTAAAAAGAGCAGCCACAGCGCTAAGGGTATTGAGCATAGCAGTACAGATGTCAATGTACGGTATTCCTCCTGGTCCCTTAGGTCTTCCATCTTCATCAGCATAATAGGCCATTATGCCCGAGGCAGCATGTGCTATAAGATCTAATCCTCTACGATTTTGATAGGGACCAATTTCTCCAAATGCAGTACTTGAGATGAAAATCAATTTTTTGTTAATGGTTGATAGAGTTTCATAATCAATCCCAAGTTTTTTAGCGACTCCAGGAGTGTAATTTTGAAGTACAACATCAGCTTTTTCAACAAGTCGATAGATAATCTTTTTAGCTACTTCCTTTCTAATATCCAAACAAAGACTTTTCTTATTCCTATTCATCGTCAAGGAGGATCTTGTATTACCTTTATAAATTTTAGAAGGCCCCCATCTTCTTTCTTCGGATCCATCAGGAGGTTCGATTTTTATTACCTCTGCACCCAAATCCCCTAGAAGGCCTCCACAATATGGACCAGCAATGTATTCAGAAAAATCTAATACAATTATACCATCTAAAATACCATTCATTTATTATCTTCTCTTTATTTATAAAAATCATATTTAATAGATTCTTCGAAGAGTAGATCATGTATTCCTTCTCTTTGAAGAACTTCTTTTTTAATTTTCTAATAATCCCAAAAAAGTTAAATAATGCAATTTTTTATATGTTTTCTTTTTATATCATTGTTAAAGATTAAAGAGGCAAGATTCTTTAATTTTAAGATAAATTTTTATCTTCGATTATTTTTAATTTACTCTTAGCTCCAATCTTATTAAATTCACTCGGACTGATTTCAATATCTTTTCCGGTCAAGGCATTTACAATTGTTGCTGTTAGAATGCCCCATGGACAAATCGAATTAGTTAATTCTTCCGGTCTCATATAAGAACGAACAATTGCTGTAGAACAATTAATAGATTCCACTGTAAATTCATTTTCGGAAAGCCAATCTAATTTAAGATTTTCCGCCATACCAATTTCAGAAAACTTTTTCATAGCAATTTCTAACGCCTCATTTAAATTATAATTTCTTAATTCATTTAGATCAAGTCCAATTTGTTTAGAATATCTTTCTAAGAATTCATAAGTTTTAGGAAAAACATATTTATATAAAACGGGTGTTCCAACAAGTTCTTTTGCACTTCCTTCATAACCAAAAGTTATTCCATGTAAAATCATGGCAACACCATGGAGACTTGTCCTTTTTGTGTCCTCTCCATAAGTTCTATACTTAGATTCTTTTACCAAGGTTGAAAGACATAAACCAATGAAAATTGAAATAATTATGGAAATTAAGTAGTTTGGCATTATATAAGGATTTGGAAGCCCAACTGTAGGATTCACATAAAAATAGAAATCAATATTACTAGTGAAATAACTTAATGCCCATCCTGTAAATCCAATTGGTCCAATAATCTTCCCATAATCATAAATAAAATCTTTTTTAAATCTAGCAATAAAAAATTTGATAGTAAACAATACAAATGCTATGAATCCTCCTAGAAATGTATGCCAAAAGATAGTGTCAATAAAAAACTCATTAAATCCACTTGGATTTAACCTGGGTATTACTGCAAAGTAAATACAAAGTACTGTTAATAAATAAAAAATTGAAGCTGCTGTCCATCCAAACCTTTTGTGTGCTTTTACTTCTAACAAGGTTAATTCTTTTAAATTCTTTATATGTGAAAGTCCAATAAAAAAATTAGCTAAAGCTAGTCCAAATCCAATTGTCGAAAGATACAACATAAAATGATTTAAAAAGACCATCTGACCATATGTCATTTGTAATATCATCTTATAGCCCTATTAATTTTTTAAGATTATTATTTATGAAATATCTAGTTAAAATTGTAGAATAATTTCCATTATAATATGATTCTATTTAAAGCTAATGCTTAAATAAGATAAATAAACTACTTAACTTGA
>JBHLQA010000313.1:0-4653 GCA_048885285.1 Candidatus Odinarchaeota archaeon | reverse complement strand
TATGAAATAATTTCTACTCTATTTCCCTTTCAAAATTTAGAAAAAAAAAAATTGGATTGTGGTAAAAATTGAGTTCTAGGCAAGAAGAACATATAGCAGGTGGAGGAAAGATCCGCAGTGTTATTTTAGGGATGAATGATGGGTTAATATCCACATTTACTCTCTTAGTAGGAGTGGCAGCAGCTACTCTAGCTGCAACAGGCAGTAATTCAATTGTAATATTAACAGGTTTTGCCGCGATGGTTTCAGGAGCTATAAGTATGGGACTTGGCGAATACATATCAAGTAAATCAGAATATAATTATATTAAAAATGAATTAAAAAAAGAGAAAGCTGAGATAGAATTATTTCCAGAAGAGGAGCGAGCAGAAGTTCATGAGATTTTTGAAAACATGGGGCTTAAAGGAGCAGCTCTTAATGCTTGTGTAGAGACTATTACTTCAGATAAACAAGTTTGGTTGGATTTTTTAATTAAAAGTGAGTTAGGATTAGAAGAACCGGAAAAACCCCTTATAGGAGCAATATTCACATTTATTTCATTTGTTTTTGGATCATTTTTAACATTATTTGCATATTTTTTTAATTTAGGTTTAATTTCATTGATTCTATCCTCATTAATATCTTTTGCCATGCTATTTATAGTAGGAGTTTTAAAGACTATAATTACTGGAGAAAATAAGATCAAAAGTGGATTAGAGATGGTAATTATTGGAATTGTAGCCTTTATAGCCTCATACGGAATTGGTACAGTACTTGAACATTTGATTACAGTTGTTTAAATAGAAAAAAGAAAACTAGTATTGTTTAAAGAACTTTTGACTATGTTCACAAATTGGGCAAACTGAGGGTGGTGCTTCAAATTCCACATTTCCACAAATCTGACATACAAAAATATTCCTTTTTTCAATTGGTTTGTTATTTTCTAATAATTTTAAGTAGATTGAAAATAATTTGGCATGAATTTTCTCAGCCTTTTTTGCTAACGAAAATGACAACTCAGCAACTTCACTTCCCTCTTTCTTAGAACTTTTTACAAAATCTTTATATATTTTCTTAGTTTCATAAGTTTCCCCATTAATAGCATCAATTAAATTCGTTTTTGTGTCTTTTAGATTTTGTTTCAAATCATGTTCATTCACTTCGACGAATTGTTCTATTTTAACCTCTTTATTAGTGAGAACTTTCAAAGCTCTTATATGGTTTTTAATATGGATTGCTTCTGCAGATGAAATCGCTTCAAACAAATGAGCAACTTCAGGAAGGTTTTCTTCTTTTGCTTTTTCTGCATACAATTCATATTTTCTTTTAGCATTACTCTCTCCATTAATAGCTTCTTTTAAATTTTGAATGACTATTGACATTTTATTTTCTTTAAATATTCCATAAATATTATTCTTATGATTTAGAAATTAGTATTATTTTATTTTATCTTTTTTCTTATTTTATAAAAAAAGCCAATGAATAATGCTGAAATAATTAATATTAATAAATTAATCCATTCTACCATACCATCTTATAAAAACTAACTATAATATAAAACTTTTCCATTTTTCTCAATTCTCTTAACTCTCTCCTGAGCTTGGAGATAAAAAAGATGACCTAAAACTTCGCTTAATGCCATATAAGAATTCATATCATCTAGATCCTCTCCAAAATGGATTTGAGAAATTCTATAAGCAGTTAAAGGATTATCCTTAATAACACTTGAAATTTCACTTAATCTCCTTTTATGATGATTTTTTATCTGTAATATTCGCTCGTGAGGGTTAAAAATGATATCTTGATGAGCAGGGAAAATAACCTTAGGATTTAACTTATCTATCTTATCTAATGATTCTAAGTAGTATTTTAATATATTTTCAAAGTCATATTCTTTATATTGCTCTGCTAAATAATCAGGTATTAAATAATTTCCAATATGAGGAGTAATTCTGCTAAGAATATGATCCCCCGAGAAAAGAATTTGTTTTTGTTTATCATAAATACAAATATGACCAAAACTATGTCCAGGGGTCCAAATAATTTCTAATTTATCGAATATTACATCTCCATCATGTACAATAACATCCGGTTTTTGATATTCTAAGAATCTAGGCCAAAAAGTAAAAAAATATACTACTTTATCCCCCTGTTTTTCACTCATTCCGTATTTTATTAGTTGTTTTACTTCTTCTTTTGCTTTGTTTTCAATAATTTTTAAATTATTCTTGGAAGTTTCCCATTTCAATAGTTCATGAGTTATGTCGTGCATTAAGATTTTAAGGTTAGGATTCTTTTTTTTAAGAATGTGGATTAGTCCTATATGGTCAGTATGTAAATGAGTGATAATACAGTAATCAATATTTTGTATAGATGTCTTTAATTCTTCGAAAGCTGCGAATAAGTTATTCTTCCAATTAACCATGTTCAAACCAGAATCAATTAATATCTTTTTTCCATTTAACTCAAAGAGATAAACGCAAACATATTTAACAGGAAAAGGAACGTTTATTTTTATCTGATGGATCCCATCAATTTCTTTTAATTCAAATTTAGAACTAGACAAAATTATTGAAACAGATATTTTATATTAACTAGAAAAAATCTTGAGAATTTTTGTACTTTCTGAATTTTGAATTTTATACGAATTTGATTTAAAATTAATAATTATAAGTTTAAAAAAAAAAGGATTTAGGATTAAAATTTAGTTTTCTTCTGAAATACTATAATCCCAACGATTATGAAGAAAAAGGCAAATGCAACAATAATTAACAGACCACTCCATAATGGGAATATAGTTGCTTCAGCGGTTATTCCAATTAATGAACCATTATATAGAACATCATCTAATCCATCTCCTAACACTGTTATTTGAAGATATAGTTGTTTAGCCCAAAACGGAGGCGTGAAATAAACTACAGGACTTTCAAAAGGGAAAAATGAACCAGAAAGAAATAACATTGGCATATAATAAAAAATTGCTATAGCATTGGCAACTTCAGGATTTTTCGCAACACCAGAGATAATAATACCAATTCCAACAGATGAAATGCCAAATAGAACTGCAATAAAGAATCCTAGAATCAATTCAAAAATGCCTTCATATGGAATTTGAAGTATACCATATCCAAGTACGAACATAATTAGTATTTGAAGTGAGACCATAAAAGTTTCAGATAATAACGCTCCAAAAAATAAATTTTTTCTCCCAGTAGGCATTGTATCTAATCGTTCTAGCATACCGGAAGATTTGTCTACTGAAAAGGATATAGCAGAACTAGTCGTACTTGATGCTACCGCATATACAATCATTCCGGGAAAACTAAATTGGAAATCTTCACGTCCAAAAAAAAAATAAAACATCACTGTGAACATAACAGCAAATCCAAGAGAAAAAACCAAATATTCCCAATGACGCGTTTTATCTTTAATATTCTTAATCATTATCTGGATTGATTTACTGTCTATTAAATTCATTTTAATCTCTCAACCTCCTTCCCGTTAAGTTTAGAAATACATCCTCTAATGAATTTTGTCTAAATTTCATATTTTCAACCTCATCAATGTTATCAATAAGTCCTTGTTGTAAAATTTTTATGAAATTCTTCAAACCACCCTGAAAAGAAATGAATAATGTATATCTATTCTTTCGGTGAATTTCACTGGATTTAGCTATAAATGGAATTTTTTTTATATGGTTTTTTACTAATTCAAGATCTTCTTTTGCAATGAAAGAGATTTCTAATACATTATCACTCCCATATTTCTCTTTTAATTCGGTTGGAGTTCCCAGAGCAATGATCTTACCTTGATCTATAATTGCGACACGATCACTTAAAGAATCCGCCTCAACCATATCATGTGTCATAAGTATAATTGTAATATCCTTTTTTTTTAAATCTCTAATAAAATCCCATACTAATCGTCTTGCTTGAGGATCAAGCCCTGCTGTAGGCTCATCAAGAAAAAGAATCTCCGGTTCGAAGATTAATGCCATTGCAAGATTTAAACGTCTTTTCATACCACCTGAGAAGTGTTTTGACCAAGCTCTCCTTCCTGCAATACCAAATTCCTCCAGAATTTTAATTGATTTTTCTTTTGCTTCTTTATGAGGAATACCATGCATAGCTGCTACGAACTCAACATTTTCTTCAGCTCTTAAAACATCATAAATTGTAATATCTTGTGGACATACACCAATTTTCTTAACAATATCCTTTTTTCCAGTCAAAATACTATATCCATTAATATTTGCATCTCCAGCAGTAGGAGTTAAAACAGTGGTTAGCATCCGTACTAATGTGGTTTTTCCAGCTCCATTAGGTCCAAGGATGCTAAATAATTCACCTTTCTTAATCTTTAAGGATACACCATCAACAGCCTTAACTTCTTTAAAATATTTCTTGAGATCCTTGATAACAATAGCAATTGAATCTGAATTTGCAGTCATTATTCCAAATTAACTATTTTTTTTTAAATTTCTATTTTTATAAAAATCAATAACTTGACATTGACTTTATTATTTAAAAAAAAGGGAGTCCAGACATTATTTTTTTTAAAAATACTCCTACTTTTTTTTATTTACCAATTAAATCTTAGAATATGAATAATTAAAATAGCAGTCTTTTATTAAGATTTTTTTTCCTAAATTTTTATAAAAAATAATAACTCTAT
>JBHLQA010000312.1:0-4656 GCA_048885285.1 Candidatus Odinarchaeota archaeon | reverse complement strand
AAATTTTTTATTGAAGAATTTCATAAGATTTATTCCATGCCTCTAAATTAATTAATTTTAATTTTTCTTGGAATTTTTCTTCAGTAATTTTATCTTCTTGTTTGATCAGTTCATTAATTTTAGAAATAATAGTTAATTCAATATTTCTTAGCTCTTGTTTCTTTTTTACTGGCTTTGAGTTTGAATGTTTACACCAGAACCAATCAGAATTGACCATTTTATAAGGTCCGGGATTATAATATTTTTGTCCTTCAATCGGAAAAGAATAAGGCTTATATATACTAATACATGGAAGAGTTGTTCCAGTAAACCAGTGAATTGAATTTTTTCCATTCCTTAAATGTGAGATTTGAGAGCCTGTTGATTCAAATCCTCCATGCATACAAATTCCTGCTTGATGCTCCCTTAAAAACGCCATCATTAAATTTGGTGTAATTTCACCTTTGTTTTCATATAATAAAAGAGCAGATTTTCCTCCTCTCGAATATGGTAAAGGAGTTGTTGAAACTGGAGACCCTGAAAATGTAACTGCAAAATCAAAATCATAATCATCTTTACAGTATCTTTTTTCAATTGCATGTTGTATTATCCCATTCTTTCGAAGATCACCTTTCCCTCTAATAGTTATATCGTTTGAGATGGATCTAACATCCTTCACTAGTTCCACAATCCACCATTCATCAGCAGTTTCTAATACATAAGCTTCTTTTGGGTCTGCAATTATGAATGAGTTATGGTACATCCAATTGGGATCATTATAAGAACAACCTCCTCCTTGTCCAAATTTCTCTAGTAAATCAATAATTATATTCATTGCCTCTTTCGCTGTTTTTCCTCTTTCAAGGCCTAATCTTAATAAATCCATACCTAATAATCCAATATTCCTTTGAGGCTCATGTGTATATACTGCTTCATTTCCAATTACAACATTATACTCATTTATACCCATTTCAGCACCCCACATCCAGTAAGGTTGACTGGTTAATATTGCAAAGGTTTCGGAGACTTGAGGAATTTCTAAATATGTACATTTTAGGATATCCTCTTTTTTAAATTCCATTCTTGGAGAGTAAGTTATGAGTTGTACTTCATCAAAAGGGCGATCCGAATTTTTACCAAAAATTACACTTCCATCTTTAGTTGAATTTCCAAGAGCAACGAATGTATCACACATTTATTTTATTAATTCCTCTGCTTTTTTTTTTGATTTTTATTTTGTATAAAAATACTCTAATTTATTAATTGATAACTCTTTTAAAGTACACAATGATATAATCTAAGATGTAGAATACATTGGAGATTTACTTATCAATAACTATTATAGCTTCATTATAAAATTTTTTGTAATCGTATTTAGACCTAAAAAATCCAGTTTTAAGTAAGTTTTATTAGAATTCAATATTTTATGAATCAGAATTAGTTGTTTTAATAAAAATTCTTAAAATATGGATTTAAAATAATTTATTCCATGATAAATACTTTATAAAAAATTGATAAAAACCAAAGAAAATATTTGGATTTTCACCTTTGAATATGCGGGAATAGTGAAAGTAGGAGGACTTGGGGAAGTACCCGCAAATCAGGCTAAACATCTAGCTGATGATTATGAAATTTCAGTATTTATTCCTTCGCATGGTCAATTAAAGCGCTTAGAAAAGTCATATAGTATGAAAAAACTCCTAATTAATTGTACAGGATTAATAAATCCTTCTAAATTTGGAATAAGCGAACCAGAGACAAGTTATAATATTTCCTTTTATAAAGTAAGAATTAATAATGTGAATATAATTTTATTGAAAGGAGAAAATCCATTTACTTCTAGGTTTATTGATGATAACATTGTTTATAATCCAGATACGCTGAGTGGAAAAATTTGTCTTTTTAGTATTGGGATGCGATGCTACATTGATTTTTTAATTGACAATCATAGAGAGGAATTACCTGATATAATACATCTCCATGATTATCATGCTGTAATACCGTTTATTGGTATAAAGCAAAGACTATCAAAAAATGGATTAGAAGTAGCTTCTTTAATTACTATTCATTTATTAACTTGGCCAAGATATCCAATTGAATTTTATAGTGAATGTGGAGTAGATAATACTCCTATAAGTATCAATTTAAAAGAAGGTATTAAAACATTAACTATATATGAAATATTTTCAATTTGTGAAAAAAAAAGCGAAATTTATCAACAGCCTACAGTAGAGATGATAGGAGCATTTATTAGCGATTTAGTTACTACTGTAAGCCAGTCATATTTAAAATCAGATATAATACCTAATTGTGGCAAAGATTTGATTGAATTCAAATCCAACTTTATATGGGATGGATGTGATTGGGATTATAATGAAATCTATCAACAGGTATTAAAAAATCATGAAGAAGAAATAAGACATATCTTAGATTTATCACTTGAAAAGGAGCTTACATTATCTGACATTAAAAAATATTTGTTAACCTATAAATTATCTCATTTGGATGAGAGTCCACTAATTCAATCAGAAAAAGTTCTAAAAGTCATCAAAGAGATTTCAAATGGGAATGAATTTACAAGAAATGGATATATCAAATCCTTTAATCAATCTGGTCCATTAGTAATCACAACTGGAAGAATATCTCCCCAAAAAGGATTTGAGACAATTTTAGAAGCGATACCGAAGGTTATTGAAATAATTTCTGATGCTAAGTTCTTGTTTCTTATATTGCCTACTGATTATAGCTTAAATGAAATTAAAATTTATGCTCAATATGTTAAGAGATATCCGGATAATTTAAGAATAATTTATGGTGTAGCTACAGATATATTTCATCTTGCACATATTTCCGCTGATGTTTATTGTGCAATGTCCAGATGGGAACCTTTTGGTATTATTGCTTTAGAAGCAATGTCTTTAAAATTACCAGTTATTGCCACAAAAGTGGGGGGATTTCAGGAATCTATTATAGATATTAGAAATTTTCCTGAAATAGGTACAGGAATTTTAATTGAGAAAGATAATCCTTTGCAACTTGCTGAAGCATTAATTTCTCTTTTTAAATTAAAGGAGATTTCTGAAAAAGTTAAAGAAAAAGAAATGATTTATGAAGTCGAAAATTTTAGCCTAATCAATCAGATTCCTGATAAAATACTTGAATCCCTTGTTCTTTTGGATCCAAATTATTTTAATAAAGTAAGAGAAAACTGTCAAAAAAGAGTAGAAACTAATTTTAGATGGAACATAGTCTCTAAGAAATTAATTGAATTATACTTTATGATAAAAAAAATTCGATTATAGAACATGCAAGAAATTAATCTTAAAATACTTTCAAAAAGTTCTGTTATTCTTTGTTTAATCTCAGTTTTAATTTATGGTGCAGCGGGTATAGCACTGATAAATTATCTTCCTCCATATTTAAAGGATCTTGGATTCAGTCCTTCAGTTGTACAATTCGTTATCACAATTTATCCTTTAGCCTTAATTTTTTTTCCACAAATTTTTGGAAAGGTATCAGATAAAATACAAAATAGGTTTATCTTTATTATAATGGGGTCATTTGGTACAAGTTTAATGTTTTTAGCTTTAATTTTTTCAGAGAATCTAATTTTAATAACAATATTATTAATGATTTATGCTATATTTAATGCTAGTTATAGGTTAAACTACACTCTGTTTCAAGAATTAACAAAAAATAATCCTAATTTTGTAATTTATTATAATGCAATTACTGTATTTGGATGGTTTCTTGGCTCTCTACTTGGGGGTATCTTTATAGATATATATGGAATTTCACGCATTTTTATTTTTTTTTTAATCATTTCCATAATTAATTGTTCAATTATCTTATTTATTAAGGAGAATAGAAATGAAATAATTGAATATTATGACAATGAAAAAAAGGAAAAAGTAAATAATAATATTGAAGATAGGGTAGATAATAAACCATCAATCTCCAAACCACTTTATGTTGCGCTCTTTTCAAGACATTTCGGAATTAGACCAATAATTATTAATTTAGCAATTTTAATGGCATTTCATTTGGCTAGTGGTGTCCAAATTGGATTTTTATTAGGATTTAACCCTTTACTTCAATTCTTTATAATGCTTATTACTGGTAAATTTATCTCTAAAGAAAATGAGAAGTATGTTTTGATGTTAGGTTTTTTTTTAAGTTGTGGAGCTATCTTAGGATATATGTTTGCTACTGACTTCTTCAGCTTTTTAATATCTCAAATAATGGTTTCTGCTTCTTTTGCATTATTTTGGAATGCAACCCAGATCTATATTGCTCAAAAAACTGATCCAAATAATAAAGGTAAATATCTTGGTTATGCGAATTCAAGTTTTTTTTCAGGGGGTTTATTTGGAGGTCTTTTCTATACTTTATTATTAACATTTAATTCAGACTATTATGCTTTTATGTGGATAATGCTCATATTTCCTTTAATTTCTACATTGATTATATTTTCTAAATTTAAAAGTAATTAGTAATTTAAAAGAGAAATTCTAATTATTGGTTTAAAAAATGAGGTCCTTATTAAAAATTTTTTAAAAAAGTAATTATTTTATTTTGATTTTTTATAATTACTAAAAGCTATTTATAACGACGTAATTAATTTCGTATAAGGATTATTAATTTTTTATTTGGTATTATTGAATAGGTTTCAAAATG
>JBHLQA010000311.1:0-4666 GCA_048885285.1 Candidatus Odinarchaeota archaeon | reverse complement strand
AAAAAAGTTTATATCAAAAATTTTATAAATTTTTCTGATCCAGCATTTCACTATTTGATTATTTTCCCTTTATTTCTTTAATTTTCGTCTCTCTTGCATATTTGGAATAGAAATGGAATCTTTATATAATATAAACTCCCAATATCAGGCAGAATTAATGATTCCATAAAAAAAATCTAAAAATCTAAACTTCCACGAGATTGATCATCTTCATTAATCTGAATTTTGTCGTTCAATTTTTTTCATTTTATTCTCCATAAAATCAAGTTTATATAAAAATCTTTAAATATATAAAAGATATATATCTATATAACAAACTCTTAAAAAATAATAAATTTCAATAAAAAATATAAAAAATTATAAAATAGTGGAGGAATAAAAAATGTCCGAATATATAAGTTGGAGTCCTATTAGAAGATTAATGAAACATAATGGTGCTATTATTGTGGCTCGTGATGCAGTTGATGAATTAGTTGATTGGATGGGTCAATCAGCTGAAAAAATCACAAAAACTGCTTTAACTCTTACTAAACATTCAAAAAGAAAAAAAGTAACAAGGGATGACATTCTTTTAGCTATTAAATACTTCTAAATTCATCTAAAAGGACGAGAAGCTTTTCTTATTACTTTTTCTTTTTTTTTCTTTATTTGTTTCTCATAAAAAGTCCAAAAATAATTTAATAATTTTGATAATTTTTTATAGTTAAATTTACGTTCTTTTAAAAAATCATAGAGTAACTGCTTAAATTTGAAGAATGAAATGACAAATGTGTTAAATAGAAATAATCTTACACTTAATTGAAAAAGTTATTTAATTTTAGGAACATTGTTAAAAATATGCCTGATTTTATGAAAGTTAATGGTATTAATATAAGCTACGAAATCCAAGGGAATGAAAAGGGAGAACCTCTGATACTAGTAAGTGGTTGGTGTCTTAAAAAAGAAATGTGGATTGCTCAATTAAAGCAATTAGGGGGACGTTTTAAACTTATAACATTCGACAATCGTGGATGTGGTAAATCTGATCGCCCCGATATGCACTATACATTGGAAATGGGTGCCAACGATATAGCTGGACTGATGGATCACCTCAAAATCGAAAAAGCGAACTTAATGGGATACGCCTTAGGAGCGATGATCTTAACACGTTTTGCACTCAAATACGCAGATCGGGTTAAGAAATTGGTGTTGTTAAATACCGCGGCGAGTTTTTCTAATGATGAATTAATTAAAAACATAATGGTAGTCAACAGCAAGGCCCTGGATTTTCAACAGAACGCTCCAGAGAAATATTTTATGAGAAGTGCGGTAATGGCGTTTCACGAAGATTTTATCAAGGAATTAGAGGCTAACCACCATAAAAGATTCCACGAACTTTGGACAGTTGCAGAGTGGGTGAAGGAATATTCCATTGATCCTATGACACCTAAGGATGTTGAGAACCAAGGCTCTGCAATGTTAGGGATGAAGCTCATCAATGAAATTAATCAAATTAAGGCAGAAACATTGATAATAGGTGGATCTCATAATAAAATCCATCCAAAAGAAGGCATGATAGCGATGCACGAAAAAATGCCTAATAGTCAACTAGAAATTCTGCAAAACGCCGGAGACATGACCTATTTGTCTAGAGCCCCCGAAATTAACAAGCTGGTGCTCGAATTTTTATAGAATTAATTAACTCCGTTTTTTATATTTTTAACTTGAGAAAGATTTATTTCTTTATTTCTTAAATTACACAGAGAGATTAATATCTTATTCTTTTTCTTTCTAATAATAATTATTAAATAACCAGCAGGTATAGCAATGATAAATCCCCATAACGGAGATTTGAATATTAATAAAATACTCCCGAATGGATATAGAAAACGGCAAATGAATTTAATAAGTCGATTTCTAAATGGCTTTTTTTGTATAATCTGTATTGTGTATTGGAAAATAGAAGGAATCCAGCAAATTAAAAAAGTCATCACAAATATAGGTAAACTAATGAAATTAACAATATAATAATAGAAAATATTTGCTATTATCAATGCGAAAGTTGCCCCTAAAATAAAAACAAAGCATCCAATACAAACAGCATAATTGAATATAAAAAAAACATGCTCTTTAAAATCCACACGTCTAGGATTATGATGAGCTAACCAATGGATTATTTTTACATCCTTTTGAGACACTTCTTTTTGATGATACATTTTTTTTATTTAAATTATATAATCCAAAATTTTATGATTATCAAATGCTATATTAAAATTTTATATTTTGAAATATAGAGTATTGGAGAAAAGAAATTCTAACAATCACATCCACTACAATCACAATCACACCCACTGCAATCGCAACCACTACAATCCCCACCACCAACATATCCCACTCCTCCTCGCCGTCGCCTATGACTACATCCACCACATACACTACAACCTATGCAAAGAATTATTATAGCACCAATTACAAGCATAGTTATTGCGGGACTTGGCATAATTGCCAATGAAGTTGTTCCAAAATAAATAAATACAATTCCAATGATTAAAACAACACAAATGGCAGCAATTATACCAGTACTTGCACTTGATGATTTTGGTTTAGAATCCAATGGTATAGGACTCGGTGTTGGCGTTAGTTGTGTTGGTTGAGCTCGTGGAATTTGACGACTAGTTGAGTACTCGGTAGTTGCACCGCAAAAAGTACAAAATTTTGCATCATCTGGAATTTCTGAACCACAATTAGTACAATACATTTAAATCTACATTTATTTTATTAAAGGCTAATTAATTCTTTACTATAAAATTAATGAAGCAACTTTAGAATTTAAATATAGAAGTACAGGGTAGATAGTTAATTTTCTTATACCCAATATATATTTTTTTGATTATTTTTTAAGCATAAATTTTTTTTTTTCCGAATATTTATGAATCTCGCTAATGAATGAAGTTTATTCTGGGATTTTTTTAATAAAGGAAAAAGGATCTTTTGGTGTAATAAAGCCTTCAGAAAATATATATGTTTTAGCGGGTTCTGATGGCATAATATATGATGCCGGTTACGGTAACAAAAGAGCTGTAAATCACTTAATTAAGGAAATAAAAACAATAAAGGAAAAATATAAACAACAATGTAAAAGTTTCTATCTCAGCAGAATTATTGTATCTCATTGTCATCCTGATCATTTTAGCGGTCTAAAAAGAATAAGAGAAGCGTTAGGTGTAAAGATAATTCTCACAAATAAGAGTGCTGAAATTATAAAAAATAAGGAGAACTTCAAAAAAAGTTATGAAGCTGATGAATATAATGATTATCTAAGAGTAAGGAAAGGAATTACAAGGAAAATTGTAAATAAACTGAGAAATTTTGGTACTAACTTTTTTTATCAAAAACTTTATGGTGTGTCTTATATAGATGATCCAGAAGAAATTATTGGAGAAAATACTAAAATTTCGATTAATGGTGAGACATGGGAAATTTTTTCTTCTCCAGGGCATGCTATTGACCATATATCTCTCTATAATGAGAAAAAAGGGATCTTATTTTCTGGAGATAATATTTTAAAATCTATAACTACGTGGCTTGGCCCTCCAGATTGTAATGTTGCCGAGTATATAAATAGCATTGAGAAAATTGGAAATTTACCCAATCTTCAATTAATTCTAGCTGCTCATGGAAGCATTATAGAAAATCCTAAAGATAGGATCAAAGAGATATTAACTCATAGAAGACAACGCGAAAGTCAAGTATTAAAAATAATTCAAAATAATTTTAAAAATGGTATTTCTCCAAAAGATATTATTAAAATAATTTATTCTAATGGTGGTAGATTACGACGTCAAATTGCTCGTGGGTGGGTTGTGTTAACTTTAAAAATGTTAGAAGAAAAAAATTTGATACAAAGAAAAAACACAAAAAAAAAGATACTATTTTTCCCTATAGAGAATGATTAGAATCTTTGGAAACTTAAATAAATACATGTTTTAATAATTATTTTTTAATTAATAACTAGATTCTATTAATCTGAGGTTTATTTATTATTATAAAAATCTTACAGCGATATTATTTTTAAATGTAATTAATCAGCAGTAATTCTTAATATGCAAAAAGAGATTAAACAATATTTTAATGGACCTTTCTTAAAAAAAAATAAAGTTATTCAAAGAAATTATCAAAAAAATATTATTAATAGCTGCAAAAATAAGAATTCCTTAGTAGTTTTACCAACAGGTTTAGGAAAAACAATAATTGGCATCCTACTAGCGTCTAAATGTTTATATAAATACCCAAGAGCAAAAATTATCATTCTTGCTCCTACACGTCCCTTAGTTTCACAACATCAAGATTCCTGTGAGAGATTTCTTGATATTGATTTGGGAGAAATTACTTCATTTACAGGAAAAATTCCTCCAGAAAAAAGAATTCTATCATTTAAGAACTCGAAAATTCTAATATCTACACCCCAAGTAATTAAAAATGATCTACTGCGAGGAAGATACGATTTAAAACATGTCTCATTAATTATTTTCGATGAAGCTCACAAAACTAAAGGAAATTATGCGTATAATTTTATTTCAGAAGAATATATTAGAACATGTTTAGATCCTTTAATATTAGGTTTGACAGCATCCCCTGGAAAGAATTATGATCGAATACAGCAAATATGTGATAACCTACATATTGA
>JBHLQA010000310.1:0-4675 GCA_048885285.1 Candidatus Odinarchaeota archaeon | reverse complement strand
TAATTTATAATAATTAACTAAAAATTTCAATTTTTTTTAAACTCCTTTTAATAAAAGTAAATAAGTAGACATCGAAATGATTTTATTTATAAACATATAATGATATATTAATGTTAAGATAGAAATTTATAATAAACTTATATGAAATCACAAATAAATATCTAAATTTAAAAAAGTAACCAAATAAAAATCTAAAAATCAATATATCTATGACTCCTGCCTACACCCTGGATTTTTGTCTTTTGGTAGTGTAAATTCTTACACTCTGATTTCGCCCTCCTCCCCCTATTTTATTTTTGACGCTTATTTGCGTCGCGTAGGGCAGGAGTCACCCTTTATAACTCTTAATGAATTTATTCCTAATTTTCACATTTTTTATATAAAATACCCTTTTACTCATCTAAAGTTATTAGATTAGGCAAAATAAAGCATTATAAAAATAAAATCATATTCCTATTACAATCTAATATTTAAAATTAACTTATATTATTTCTTTTAAAAAAGATTAAATAAAAATTAATATCTAACCATTTTAATAAGGTTTTTAATCTTTTTTATTTATTAAGATTTATTTATTAAGATTACGCCTTTTTTTTAATAATATTATAGATATTATTAAATGGTTTAAAAGGTTTAAATGAATTAAAAGGTTAATTAGTAAAATAATTATTTAATAAAACAATTATCTAATTAAAAAAAACACAGAGTATAGATTCATATGACGGAATTAGAAACTCAATCTGCTCATAGAGATGACGTAGAAATCATTAGAACAACTACGAGCCTTTGTCCTGAATGTATGAAACATCTCGCCGCTGAAATTTACGTGGATCCTGAAACTAATTGGGTAATGATGCGAAAGACTTGTAAGGACCATGGAGAATTCAAAGATAAGCTATCAATCGATCCAGAAGAATATAAATGGCAACAAAATATTACAAACGAAATTGGTTCGACCGTAAATAATTCTACTCAACCTGAATATGTAAATTCTGGAATTAAAGAAATTAGTAAAGGATGCCCATATGATTGTGGTATATGCGCTAACCATAAAAGTGCGCCAAATATTTGTTTAATTGATATCACTAATCGCTGTAATCTTGCGTGTCCTATCTGTTTTGCCAATGCAAGTGCAAAAGGTTATGTAGTAGAACCTACCTTCCAAGAACTCGTCCAAATTATGGAACATTTCAGGTCAATGAAACCAATCCCCGCAGTTTTACTCCAGCTCTCAGGAGGAGAACCTACAGTAAGAGATGATCTCCCTGATATAATCCGAAAAGGACATGAATTGGGCTTTACGGAAGTTATGGTCACTACCAATGGGGTTCGATTTGGAAAATCTAAAGAATTTATGAAAGCATGTATTGATGCTGGAACAGATGCTATATATCTTCAATTCGATGCTACGGATAATCCAGAAATATGGAAAAAGATCAGAGGAGTTAACTTATGGCCTCTTAAAAAGAAAGTCATTGAAAATGCCCGAGAACTTGGATTTTATGGTGTTATGTTAGTCCCGGTAATCGCGAAAGGTGTAAATGACCAAGAAATTGGAAAGATTTTAGATTTTGCTAAAGATAACTGTGATGTTGTCTCAGGGCTTATCTTCCAACCAGTATCTCTAACTGGACGTATTAGTTTTGAAGAATTGATGGATATTAGATATACTACTTCTGATCTAAAACTAGCAATTAATAAATATACTAATGGATCAGTTACACAATTTTATCCTATTGCATTTACAGCGAAATTTACTAGATTGCTGGCGTGGTTTGACGATGTTTCAGAATTCGGTATGACGAGTCATAGTGATTGTGGCTTTGCAACTATATGTGTTATTAATGATAAGGATGAATGGGAACCAATTGAAAACTTTTTTGACGCTGAAGGATTGATTCGATGGGCTAATCAAGTATGGGATATGGTTCAAAAACAAGAAGTGCCAAAACCTACTGGTTTATTGAAAGGTATTAATCTAGAGGACTTTGGGCAGATTGCTTCCAAAATTGGAAATTTTGTTGATGATATGACCAATTTAGGATACAGACAGATTATGAAAGCATACTTCTTTGCGGGTGCGGCAAAATATATTAAAAATCCGCAAAAAATTCTTACTAGTAAAACATATCAAGCATTTGCTCGTTTGGTAATGGCACCAAATTTAGCGTCAGCAGGGAAATTTTTCCACGATCGGAACCTGATGATTAGCTCAATGCATTTTCAAGACGCGTATAATTTCGATCTCGATAGAGTTTGCCGATGTCTTGTACATTATGGTGTCATTGATCCGGACGATCCTAGCAAAGTTCGCGAAATTCCGTTCTGCGCCCATAATACATTGCATCGTCCTATTATAGAACGACAACTTGCGATTAAAGGCCAAACAGCTAAAAAGCCTGAACAGATTATGGCAGAAATAGAGGAATTATTAAAAACAATAGATTAATCTTAATCTTTTATTTTTCTCTTTTTTTTCATTTAGAGCATATTTAACTTTCCTTTTTTAGTAATAAAATTATTTTTAAAAATTACTTAACCTATTTAATTAATTTATTCCTTTTTTTTCTTAAATAATATATTCATTTTTTATTTTAAATAACAATCAAAAAAAAAATGTGATTATTGAGTATGTTTTATGAAGAAAAATGCACTCTCTGTGGAGAATGCTTGTCAAAATGTTATTATTTGGCATATCCGGAGGCGAAAGCTAGAACAGAGTTTGAAAAGTTGATAAAAGGCGAAGATAGTTCGGTGACTAGAGAATGTGTCACATGTATAAGGTGCAATGACATCTGTCCTGAAAATGCAAATCCATTTGATTTGATCGCTAAGAGACAAGAAGAAACTGGAACGTTTCCATTCAATAAGGATCGACTAGTAAATTATGATATGGTTACAAAAGTACCTTCAAGGATAATTAAAGGTGATCCAGGAAAGCCTGTAATGGGACTTGCCTTAATTCAGAAGGCACGATTGCCAGGAGTTGTGGAAGGCCAACTTTTTGAGGGATTAACTACTTTATCTGGAGGAGATTATTTTTCCTGGGTTGGGAACGTTCATCTTGGAAGACAGAGTTTTGTTAATAAAGAAAATGTTCAAAATCTGGTGAATAATTATGCAAAACTTAATGTTGACGAAATTATTTTTTATCATGAAGAATGCTATGTCGTGGTAACTTATTTTGCAAAAGAATTCAATATTGACGTACCTTTTAAATCAATTCACATTTATGAATATTTAAGAGATTATGTAAAAGAGCATTTAGATCAAGTTAAAAAACTTAATATGAAAGTTGCTTATCATCCCCCATGTTCCTCTAGATATGTTAATGGAATGGATGAAGTTTTAGATGAGCTTTTTGAATTAATAGGAGTCGAGAGAGTAAAGCGAAAATATGATAGAGAAGGAGCTTTATGTTGTGGATCAGTTCAATCAGCAATGGATACTGTTTCTCAAGAAGAAGAGCATGAATGGAGAATGAAAAATATCATGGACGCAAAGGAGGCAGGAGCTGAAGCTTTTGTTCTATTATGTCCTGTATGTATTCCTGGTCTTAGAGGCAGAGCAAAAGCACAGGGAATGGAACCCTATATTCTAAGCAACCTCGTACGTTTGGCTTTAGGTGAGGAACTCACTCATGGAGGAGCAGCAAAAAAATTTGATTAAAGCCAATTTGAAAAAGAAATTTTTGTAAAATAAATGCAAATTCTATGATGAAAAAACTAATTATAAAATTCTCTTCTTTTTTATTATTTTTAACTTAATTTTCAAACAATTTCTTCTTAGGCAATATTTATTTTGTCCAATTAACGTTCTAACAGTTAATATAAATTCACTGCAAATTCAATTCTAAAAAAATTCTTCTTTTAGCTTAATTAAGTATCTTAGAGCTTTTAAGCCTTCAATGGTAATCATGTATTTTCTATTTTCTTGCGATACATATCCTGCTTTAATAAGTTTTTCCATATGGAAGATCAAATGTCCCGCTTTGATACCTATATCTTTCTCTAATTGACTATAGGTTTTCCCGCCATTTCTTAAATCCTTTAAGATTTTTAGCCTTATTACATTTGATAATGGAGTTAGGATTCTATTGATTTCATCCTCTATTCCATCATTGAAATTAAGGTCATTGTTTAGTGAAATAAGTTCCTCAGTATATATTTTAATATTATCTTGTGCTGCAGTTATTAAATCTTTCAAAGTCGAATAAATTTGCATAGAATTACTTAAACAGTCCTTATTACATTTTTTTTTATAAAATTTGTAATCTGAAGTTTTAAGATATGAATCAAGTAGATTTATTGCTTTATTAGGGCCTTGTTGATTATAAACTTGTAAGACTTTGTAAATACCTCCTTCTAATAACCTTACACATAGATTTATTCTTTCACATTCTGGATCTTTATTGTCTAAGAAATGTATCATACCCTTTTGAGCTGCAAAAGTCAATTTAGAAAAGTATTGATCTTTTGTATTTGCCTTTTTTAAGATTTCTAATTCATTTTTCATCTGTAAAATTATATCTTGTAAGAAATTGAATTTTTTATCTATTTTATCTAATTTATTCTCAATTTGAGTTAAATCATTCATTTTTTTTGTAATTATTGCACCGAAATCGGTGGTCATGGAATTGCCCCAGCAGGTTGGTAACAGTTTTAGCCGCTACATA
>JBHLQA010000309.1:3570-4686 GCA_048885285.1 Candidatus Odinarchaeota archaeon | reverse complement strand
TATATTAGGTATAAATAAGCCCGACCCATCACTGAAAAACAATAAGTAAATAATGCATGAGGCTGCGATAAGCATCAAAAATATATGAATAAATAGGATGAAAAAGGGTGTTTTTATTCTACCCAATTTAGACTTTTTCGATTTTTCAATAATAGGTTCGATTAAATGATATATCCCAAGTTCTTTTTCATAAGCTTTAATTATTTCAAACTTCTCCATTTGCCTTAAACGTAAATGAATTGTTACCAGAAGCCCTGATAAACTGGTTAAGAATAAAGCAGAGTAAGCAAAGATTATTATAAACTTATTTTGTATTGTATAATCGAGACCAACAACACCGATAAAAAATAATATACCAAACTGAATAGTCTTCCAGGTTTGGTCTCGCATATGAAAATGATCTTTCCATTGGGTTTCGAGGTCTTTACTGATGATTTCATTTTTGTCCATAAGCTGTAATGTTATTGAGTTGGAAATTTGAAGTTATGATAATTTTATGATGATTAACGGTTCCGACATAGAAACAGTTGCCAATGAATATTTTGTTTACTTGTCATTACGTACAAATCACGAAAATTTTAAAAGCTTCAAACCGCTAGCCCACGGCAATTGTTTCTGATTGCGTGTTAGCTGCTGGGCTTTATTTCATTTTTTAATCTATTCATTTCTATATTAGCTGTTGTTTTGAACATGGAGTTCCTGGCATTGGAAATACAAAAACTTTTGCTCCTAATAAATCATCAAGATTACTATTCATTCCATAATTTGATTTACTAGTAAAATTAAACCTCATTTTCAAAATATTGTCTAAAACTTTTTTATAAACGAATACTATAACATCCGCTTTATATTTTTCTATTATTTTCTCAATTTTCTTAAGACCTGATTGATATTCTTCATTTGTTGGTTCTAATCCAAAAGGTTTTGGTTCTTTTACAATATCAGTAATTCCATAATTGTTTTCAATTAAGTTTTCATCTTCATATGTTCTAGTTCTGATCGATAAAATATCATATTCAATTAGTTTATTCCAGAACATTTTTCCCTGTTTTCCTTGAAAATAATGTCCTTTTTCAACACTTATTGGAGCTGGAGTTTTTCCAATAAAATCAGCAG
>JBHLQA010000309.1:515-3560 GCA_048885285.1 Candidatus Odinarchaeota archaeon | reverse complement strand
GATTTCCTTTTTCAGGTAAAATGTCAGCTAGAGTTTTGACATTTTTCCCATTAACTTTTATAATCGTTTGATAATTCATTCTCCTGCTTCTAAAGCCTTGTAGCTAACTAGTATATATTTGCATCAAACTTATATATATTACCCTGTATATAGATATATTTCAAATAAATACGAAATAAATGAAAAAGAAAATACAGTTCAAGGATAATTAGAAATATTCTACTCTGAAATGATAATATGGATTGTATAAATACATAAAGTATCTAACCTTATTTCCATATATAATGAATTATTATTTACAGTTGTATCAATCTTCGTTGATTTAAAACCAGATTGATAACCATAGTGCAGATTCCCTCTTTCAACTAGTTGCATCCTCAGCAAGCTTGGTATTGGTTGTGAAAATGTCGAACCTAATGATTAGCTGCCGGATTGCCTTCCATAAGATCCTTAACGGCGGGCGTGCAGATAAATTTACAGCCGACTTGGAAAATGTAGTTTGGAAACTACTTTTTTATTATTCGACGAAGTTGCAAACTTCGCCGAGCTGAGAGAGATAGCTCGCTTTCAGGTTTTAGCACGAGGCATGGAAATTTTTTATTTATTTGCGCGACTTGTGAGCCTTGGAAGTCCATGATTGAGATTGTATTAGTCAATAAAGCCGGTCAACAAATCATTGCAGCCGATAGGCTATTCATACTATTATTCAACAGCAAGTGATAAATATTAAATTTTTTTAAGTTTCAGATCATTAAAGAAAGACTAACAAATTGATAATTTCAAATTAAAGCATACTACTGTACTTTGTCAAAGAGTCTATAATGTTCCTATTATTTTAATTGAGAATATTTCTAATTTATATTTAATGAGATATTGATTTTTAATTTTTTTATTTTACTTTTATTGCTTGAATACCTAAAGCCTTATAAATAAACCCGTTATAAAGAATGAAAAGTAGAAATTTAACTGATTTTCCTGATAATTTCGATCCTTTAATAGTTGTAACAGGAGACCGTAGAGAAGATAGGCCAAAAACAAAAGGTGATCTTCTCGCTTATTCATTGAGTAGTATTGATATAACTTATTTATTGAATTTAGGATTAAAAAATGTAGAAATTGTTACAGATAAAGTATTTGTTCTGGAAGATTTTAGTGAATTAAAGAAAAGATTCGGTAGAACTAATATTTTAACAATTGGGTCACCTGCAGTAAATTTACTGACTAGAAAAATAAATAATTCAAATTTATTTTATTTTAATATACCCAATAATGCGTTAAGTGATGAAAGAAAACATCAAATAATATTCGATGAAATAAAATATGATCAACTCCAATTACAGATATATAAAGAAATATTTGAGAGGGGGCTCACTCCAGAAGAAATTATTAAACAAGATTTAATAGATTATGCGGATAAAAGAACACTTGCTATAAATTGTAAGAATTTATTTGATAGATTTAATAATTTGAATCTTGCTTTTAAATCATGGAAACCTTTTATTCGTAATTTTGACCGCCCAGGTATCTACGATCCATTTGATAAAACCATTCATGGTTATTCTACCAGACCATATAATGATTTTGGTTTAATTTCAATTACATTAAATCCTTATTCAGAAGGTGATTTTTTTATTATCACTGTAGCTGGAATTCATGGCATTGCTTCAGCGCATGGATTAAGATTGCTTAGTGATAAAGATGAGCTTGAACTGAGACCTTTTGGCGGTGTTTTCGAGATTATTTTCCCAGAATATACTGCTTGGTCTGAAAAGTTAAAGAATGCACAAATCAAATGGCAAACAAAAGCATACTCCAAGGATTATTATAAAATATCAGATATTGTCGAGATAATTCAATCACGTACTAAGAAAGAAGAGTTTGGTTTTTTTATTTCAACTCCATTTAAAAAAGATGATGAGTATTATAAAAACTTAAACGAGAAGATTAAAAATTATTTAGAAGAATATTTTCAAAATACAGAAACAGCATACTCCTTAAAATATAATCGCCCCAATACTTTTGCTAAATATATTAAGAATAGAATAGAAGGTTCATATGCCATAATACATATCCTAAATGACTATAAACCAGGAGTTTTATTTGAAATAGGATTATCAATTGGATTAAAAAAAATTGCTTATTTAATTTGGGATAAAAACATTAATGAGCTTAATATTTCCGAATTACCAAAAGCTATTATCGATATAAATATTATGATAATTGATACATCGAATGAAACAAACTTAAAAGAAATTATACAGGACAACATAATCAAACCATCAATACAACTAAAAGAGGAAGTAAATTACAATAAGCTTGAAACTACTGGATGTATTGTTGAAGATGTATTACAAGAGAAACTTAGTAATAATTATTTATATCTATATATCTCCTCATCTTTAACCAGCTATAAAAAGGACGCAACAAAAATTATATCTGATAATGGTTATACGACTTTTGCAGATACTGAATTGAAAGGTGATGGGTATATTAAAGAACAATGTTATGGAATTATCAACTCAAAGGTAAATATTTTTATTTTAGACGATCAGGATTTAAATGGTATAGTATTATTAGGTGTATCTGCTGCAATTAAAAAAGATTTAACATGTGTAATTAGTAAGAAAAGAATTGCGATGTGGGATGGTAAAGGGTGTCAATTCAAAGAGGCAACAATTCAAGATGATATTAATCAAAGAATAGGCATATTCTTAAGAAAAGTTTTTAATAGTCGCAGTTAATTTTAATTATTCCGTTAAACTCATTTTACAATAAAACTTCTGATAGTTAAAAGATTATCAGTAGTAATACTTTTAAAACGATTTGGTGGTAATCATACTAGTTTCAAGTTTCAAAACATTATCTTGCAACTAATGACTTGGAACCAAGAACTTTTTCTTATACTTTGGCATGGTAGCGCTTAGGAAATTCAAATCTTTAACGATTAGGATTGTTATTCATCGAATAAAATCCCCAGTAGTATAATTACTATAACTGCGAGAATAAATATGAAAGTAAATATTCTCCTGATTTTTTTACTTGCCA
>JBHLQA010000309.1:0-505 GCA_048885285.1 Candidatus Odinarchaeota archaeon | reverse complement strand
TCAGAACTATCTGCTTTCCAATAGTTGTATTTTTTGTAAAGTTTAAATATATAAAATACGTAATATATGCTTAAAAGGATTATACATATAAAAATTATAGCTTGAATCCGTCTGATATATTCTGTAATAATTAAAATCATGATTGGATGTATAACATACCAGAAAATCGAAAAGTAGATTTATTTTCTATATAATGTCAAGTTTTTACTTGAGCAATAAATTACAAAAAATATCCTTACAATCAAGACGTTATTAAGTTAGTTTAAAGTTACTAGTTTAAAGTTTAAAGTTTTTTGATCTTTTGAGTAGTAGATTGTTATCCTCTGGCATATTATTGCTATGAAAATCCAGTATCGTGTTTATCTTGGAATGATTAATAATCTTTGACATTTTTTGTTTTTATATTAGATATGTCACGCATCAAAACCGAACGAAGTGAGCTCGGCGAAGCCAACCGAATTTCGCTTCAGCATGATGAGCTCGGCGAAGCCAAATGCGCGCCATA
>JBHLQA010000308.1:362-4704 GCA_048885285.1 Candidatus Odinarchaeota archaeon | reverse complement strand
TTGATTTTTTCTTGATAAAAATTATAATAGATTTTGTATTTAATCTTAACTTTTATGATAAATAAAAAAATGAACAGTATAGAGTAAAGGATATTTTAGTCAATATTGTATTACAATATACTCCTCTATTGATAAAAATAAAGATTTATACTAATATATAAAATGTCTTGGTAGGATGATATTAGAATGGCTTTCTCTACGACTATATAAGGAGAATTAACTTGCTTATACTTTGAAAAATGAAAATGATAAAAATAAATTGAATTAAAAATTTTAATTCATATAGTGAACCCTTATAAGTAGGTTCTGGTATATTTGGGCTTAATTCTTTTTCTCTTCCTGTTATTAAAAAGGTTTTTACTCCTAACCGTTTAGCAATCATATCTTTATCCTCATCACCAACCATTAAGCAAGTTTCTGGGGGATATCCGATTTTATCTAAAATTTGATCATAATAAAGTAAATGGGTTAATGATTTGGTGGCATGGCTATTTTCGATTGTTGTTATTAAGCGATAAGGAAAGTCTGCTACTCCTGCCCATTCTAAGCGTTGTTCTATAGCAGTTGCAGGGAGAAGAGGTGTTGTTGCAATTACAACATCATACCCTTTGTCAAAGACAGTTTGAACTACGGCTCTAGCTTCTGGTTTTCTTCTAGTCCATTTACGTAGTTTTGAATAATCATTTTCGTAAAATTTATCAAGAAATGGTTGAATTTCTTTTCGTGAATATCCATCTAAAGGAAAACATACTTTGGAATATATATCCTCATTAAGATGTTTCCTATTATTTTCTTCTATTGCCTTTGACGCCTTAATAATTTTGGAAATAAATTTCTTAGGAGGAACTATATGAGCTATACTCTGAGCCAATAATTCTAAATATTGAGAAATAAAATTATCTAATTCAACATCTAATAATGTTCCATCGAGATCAAATAATATAGCTTTAATTTTATTGTTCAGTTTGTCTCTCATCAAATAATATTATATTATAATTGATCTTAAATAGACTAATTAAAATTGATTCAAATTATTTATGATTTAAATTTTTACTATTGAAAAAAATATTGACATTCTTGAACAAGTTTTATTCAATTAATAGGTAAAATAGTAATTTCCATACTTCTTATTTAATAATAAAAAGTTTTTATAAAATTCAATCTTTTTATAAAATTAATAGAATAATTTCATGATATTTGTTTGGATTGGTAAACTTAGAACTAACAGATTTAAATAAAGGAAGTGTCTTTATTGGAGATAAACTTAATGTACGGGTCAAATTCAATTTTGAAGAAAAGACAAATATTCTTTGGAGTGGGATTAGATTAATTACGAATCCACCTTGTGCCAAAGAACTTCAAGTTTTTAAAGAGGAGATCTTTAGTAAGGGTATTTTTGAAACTGGAGAATATATACGTGAAAAATCGCTTTTGATTAAAAATAATATCGTTCCTACTATAGAAAATAGAAATCTCAAGTATATTTTAAAATTGATTTTAAGACAGCCAAATCCAATCAATCCCGAAGAAGATCTAGTTATTAATAAAAGTCATAAAATTGAGATAAAAGCCAGAAATTATGGACTTCAAGCAAAATCACCAAAACCAATTTCATTTTCAATATCTGGACTTAACATCCTTCTCACTAAAGATATTTATAAACCTGGAGAGACTATTAAAGTTGGTTATTCTTCGGAAGAACTTAAACAAATAGAAGTTAGATTACTCCAAAATTCAAACTTGGTTTGTTATTGTGAAGCTTATGGGGATAATTGTAGTAAGGTAGAGGAACTTCCTCCAGCAATTGCAGGAGATGCAAAAACACAGAATTTTGATAAAGATTTCTTACTTTTAAAGGTCCCTGAAGTAGCTGAACCAAGTCATAATTATTTATGGTCTCCCTCTGAAAAAGAGCAATTTGGTTTTAGATATGGCGCATATACTAAATGGAGCTTATTGGTAATTGGAAAGAAAAAACCAGAATACGGATTGGAACCTATCAGACTCGAAGTTCCTATAACTATCTCATCTGCCCCGATATCGACAGAAAAATCTGATATCGATTTATTCTCAGAAGAGACAGCTGGAGCATCATCCTTATTTGATGGTATTTCAAAATTCCAGAAAACCTATAAGGTATTGTCTATTGATTCTGATATTGATAAGTATATTTTAAAGATAAAAAATATCTCAAAAGAAAATCTACAAGGAGTTACAATTGTAATCTCAGGACTTCAAGAAGGTCTATTTGAAACTACTCCATACTTAACAGGTTTTAATACATGGAGAAGTGGAGAAGAGAAAGAAATTATATATGAGACAAAACAAAATATTACCGCACTTATATCAATTTTTGAAGATAATAGTCAACAAAAGATTAGATTACAATCTCCAGTTACAGAAGCAAGTTTTTTTTAAATTCTGTTTATAGCTGAGACTATTTTATGGTTATAGTATTTTTTTAAAATTTGCCTTAAAATATCCTCAAAACTCTCTAATATTCCCTCTCCCTTTAAGGCACTTGTATATCTTGTACCAATCTTCATAAATTTTTGGTATCTTATTTCTTTTAGGAAATCTACAGGATTAAATTTGTATTCTAAATCTTGTTTATTAAATGCAATAATA
Organism: Candidatus Odinarchaeota archaeon; assembly: GCA_048885285.1. Classification (GTDB taxonomy): domain Archaea; phylum Asgardarchaeota; class Lokiarchaeia; order Sigyniarchaeales; family SOKP01; genus Loki-b32. Next base: position 2,076 of record JBHLQA010000308.1, on the reverse strand, counting down.
ATCGGAAGATTATAAATTGATTCCTTAAAATATGAAATTAACTCATTCCAGGATATCAGATTTCTTTCGTAAACTTCCTCATTAGAATCTATAACAAAGATTACACCATCTACTGCTCTTAATGTGATAGGTCGAGTTACAAAATAGAAATCTTGTCCAGTAGTAGTATATATATGGATTTTTAGTTTCCATTCTTGGTTTTGAAATGTAACTGTACCATAATCGAAAAATAAGGTTCTCTCTACAGTACTTTTAATACTTAATAGTTCGTCTTCTTTTCCAAATTGAGAAAGCAGAGATTTTATAGATGTGGTTTTTCCTGACATTGCAGGTCCAAAATAGACAATTTTAATACTTAAAGTCTTTGCTAAATAGTCTACTATCAATCTAATCTCAGCATCCTTTTAATTGTTAATTTTAAAATAACTTTAAAAAAACCAAGCTTTTTCCTAAAAAGAAAAAGAATTTCACTAAGGAAAAAAAAAATTCTTGGTAGAAATTTAAAATGTAAGTTTATCTCCTTCAATTTTACAGGAGATTAGATTTCTTAGTATTAATAATTCGATTTCTCGTTGAATAATATCATCACTAAGAATTATTTTATTTCTTTCTTTAAGAAGTTGATTTAGGTCTTGGAAACTAATTGAGTCATTACTTATGGAAAGATCAGTGATAAGTTCAAGAATTTTTTGTTGATTAAATAGGGAATGGGTATTGGAATCTAACTGATATAATTTATGTGTGAGATTGTAATCAAAATCACCTTGAGATTCAATTTGCTTCAATTTTTCAATAATTGAGAGTGCTTGTTTATAATTTTCATTCTGTATTAATTCTTGAACGTGGTTTAGTTGTTTTATGAAATCTGGAGTGTCCATATCTAATCAGATTTTAATGATTTATAATTTTAATTTATTTATTGAGGAAATTCTTATTGTAATATTATCTTTTCTATAAAGCAACTTAATTCATTTCTTAGAAAAAATTTAAACTAAAGATAGAGACGTCTTGGATAATGATTTTATCCTTTAAACTTAGTTTTAATGATTTAGTAAACAAGCTATATCAAATTTAAAAAAAAAAAAAATTTGAAATTAATAGTACAGGGTTCTAACTCTCTTAAATCTCCTAGCAATAATTATTACTAGTCCGAAAGAACAACATAATAGAAAAATGATATGGTTATAACCACTTATTCCACCTTCAGATTCTATGATTTGGACGATTACAGTGTCAGAGGTTCCATAATTGTGCTGATCATCATAATATTTAATGGTATATTCGAAGTTTCCAGTAGTAGTTCTATTAATTGGAATATTTAAAGCTGTATTGTTAGCCCTAGAAGTCCAATCGACCTAAATATAATTATTTCCGATTGTTTTATTTGCCAAAACTCGATAATTTCCAGTTCCAAAATCATCACTTAAAGAACAATTGATTGGCTCTAAACCTCCAAAAGTTATTATGATGTTTGGAGGATAATCTGAAGTTGGTGGAGGATTTTCTAACTTTTGGGCACATAAATCTTTATTTCCATGCCTATAATCTTCCCATACTAAAATTACTGTTCCAGTTCCCTCTGTGATAATTTGAGGAGCATATTGGCTTCCTTCTGCCTAGTATATGGGTATACCATCAATTAACCATTTAATATTGCCATTTAAATCAATTTTTTGAGTATAAATATCATTATGAATTCCAGTTTTATAATCAG
>JBHLQA010000308.1:0-352 GCA_048885285.1 Candidatus Odinarchaeota archaeon | reverse complement strand
CGCCCCTTCCTCTATTTAAACTTTATAATTATTCATTTTTGAATTATTGAAAAAATATTTCTTAAGCAATGGAGTAAATTTAATTTTCTTTTAGGAAAAAATGTAAAAAATTTAATTATATCTAATTATCAGAAAGAAAATTTTACTATTGATCTTACGATTTATTTATAGTTCATTTTTTTTATTTGAGAAAGTGATAAGAAGGATTTAATTTTATTATATTAAATTTAAGATGGAAATCCTTGTTAGAATTAACTGGAATACAGAAAAATTAATAAAATATAAAAAGAATCCTTTAAAAGGTTATTCATCTTTTTTGTATTAAAGAATATAAAAATTATTATCAAGTGAA
>JBHLQA010000307.1:0-4721 GCA_048885285.1 Candidatus Odinarchaeota archaeon | reverse complement strand
TAAAAAACCAGTATCTAATTCAGTATCAATAAGGTTTCTTCCTAATGCTATTGATTTCTCCATTTGTTCAATCATTCGTTCTTTTATTAACTGATAATTCCTTTCTATATAATTCAATGTATAATCTCCGAAATGTTCGAAACAAAAATATATATTCCCAAACTCAATTAATTATTATTAAAAGATTTCTTTTCTTTTAAAATAATTTCATAAGTTTTATACTATTAATTTTATGTGTTAAAAAATCTTTATAACCAAGTTAGAATTAATCAAACAATATAAACTGAAAAATATAATTGATTTATTGAAAAAATGTCAACATTTTATTTTAGATGTTTGATTCTTGGATTCGATCCTAATTTAATAAATTTTTACATTTCAAGTGCACTCAATGAAGAGGGTGAAGATCAAGAAGGTTATTATAAATGGTATAAAGAAATTAAAGTCTTAGATAATATATGTGAATTAGAAATTGATGTAATTAAAAATATAACTGTTGATTTGGATGAAATTATTCCTATGGTTGATGGGATTATTTATTTTTTAAATCCCACCATCACTGGAGAATCTGAATTATTTGAAATGATACTACCAGATATTTTTTCAGTAAAGCGAGATATACCCACTATTATTATATTTTATGATAACAAAGGTATACTTCCAGTCTCTGTTAATGAGCTATTGACGCATATATGGGTTAATTTTCCTAGCTTAGAGGCTTTTGTTAATCTCTCTCCAAAATATTTTCATCAAGCTCTCCAATCAATATGTTCAGCAATGATTAACGGTGATACACCTTTAAATATTGAAAATGCTTGGATGAGATTTCCAATATTCATTCAAATGGCTAATATTTACTATAATAATCAAAATTATTATTATGCTGCCCAAGCGATTAGAAAAGCTGCTTTAATAGCAGATATCTACAATAAAGAGGAATTCTTCATAATTTGTGAACAAGCTGCATTTCTATATTCTAAAATTAATTTATATTTAGAAGCGAGTCAAATACTAGAGAAAGTAGACAGAAAAAAATCACTAAATTTTAAAAAATTATATGCTGAGGCAATAATAAGAGAAGGGAATCAATTTTTCAATCGCAATGAATACAAACGTGCTGCTAGAAATTATGAGAGAGCAGCCCAATGGTCAAGTATAGAATCACTAGATAAGTTATTTATTAATGAAGCTTTTCGATTGGCAATTAATTCTTGGGTGTCCGCCTGTAAAATAGAAGATGCTTTTAGAATTCTTCAAAGCATGCCTCATAAAGACGTGCTAGTAATTTTAAAAGAAATTGCAAAAAAAATTGCTGCTGCCGCTGAATACTTATTCAGCATTAATAATATTGAATTAGCAAGAGAACAATTATATATTGCAATCAATCGATATCAACGAGAAGATCTTTTCAAAGAATTAAAAATTTTGACTGAAAAATTAGCTGAAATGTTAATCTCTATTTTAGAAAAACAGGTAAGTGAACGTAAAAACCATGCTGCTAAAAATACTTATGATGAACTCGAAAATTTATGGGTTTCCTATAAAGTAGAAAAAGTAAATTTAGATTCTACTTTGGAAGAATTAATTAATAATTTTCTTAAAAGCAATAACTTTAATTTAGCCACCAGTTTAATAGAAAAATTAATCTCAAGAGAATTAAAACAACAAATTGCTAAAACTCGAGATAAGTTAGAAGATAAATATAATGCCTTAAAAAAGAAAGAAGTAGAAGATTATATAAATAAGGGAATTGAAATTTTGAGAGTTTTTTTCAATACCGAAATAGATATAGTTGCAAAAGAAAATAGGCAAGAAATAAAGATTGCAGAGGAACTAGTAAAACAGAAAAAATATTTTAAATCCGCAATACTCTTAAAAAATCGAGCCGAATACCTTAAAAAGATTGGAAAAGAAGATATTAGCGACCAAATTCTTACAAAGTCTTTAGATAACCTATTAGAAGGGTTAAAATTTGAAGACTTTTTTTCATTTTTTATAGAACTTTCAAGAGATATGAAGAAAAGATATTTAACAAGAATTCTTCCAAAATTCATTCAGAAATTACAAGAATTAAGAAAATCAGGGGATTTTATAATAAAAGAGAAAATATTTGATGATTCAATCAGGTTATATCGAAATCAAATGTTATATGATCAATCTAAAGAAGTAAGCACGTTATTTATTAAAGTGATTAAGAGTGAAGTCTTGAGCATTCTTGAAAAAGAAGGAAGTTTATCATCAATTAATAAAGCAGAAATGTATATAAAAAAAGTAATAGATATAAGCAGCTCATATTTAGAAAAGGAAGAAAGCATCGATATCACTTTTAATAAAATTTATAAAAGGATTGCCGAAATATATATAGAACTGGATAATTTGCATCTAGCACAAATTTATAACGATAAAATTGTAAAAAAAGAATATAAAACAGAAATTCATAAGAAAATAGAAGAGTTAGAAGCTGAAAAAAGTGCAATCAGATCCGAAAAAGCTAAGGAAACACGTAGAGGAGAAGAATTAAAAGAAAAAGGTTCAATCATTGAAACTAGGGCTCGAGAGGCTTTGTTGGATAAGGAAAGTGATAAAAAGGAACGAAATGGACTAAGGAGAAGATATTTTAGGGAAGGTTTAAATTATTTAAAGCATCAAGAATATGATAAAGCATTTGAAATATATAAAAATACGATAAATCGATTTAATTTAAGGAATAAATATAGGTTAGCGGGTGTTTCTTTAGCTGTAGCCGCTTTAATCCTTATGAAACAAGATAAAGTTAATGATGCTAAGAAACTATTAGAACAAATAATAAAACCCCTATCAGGTTTAGGAAAGTTATTTTCAGAGTCATTCGCTGTAACTTTGTTGGAATATATTATTGGATTAAAAGAAGTTCAGGATAATGTAAAATTTAAAGATTCAATATATTTTTTTGAAGTACTTCCCTTATTCGAAGAAGAATTGGAACTATTAAATGATTATTTGGGTGTCGATATTTTTAAAGAAGAAAAGGAAGAAATAACTAAAGATAAAATAATTGACGAAGAAGAAAAAATTAAAGATAAAATTTCTCGGAAAGAATTTGGAGAAAAATCTAAATTGCAAATAGAAATTGATCAAAGGTTTGGCAAAATCCAGTCAAAAAAGGGAGAGGCTCAAAAAGAAAAAGAGATTATATACAATAAAAGAAAACCAATGAGAAAACGCTATTATTCATCAATTTTAGAGTTAATAAAAGCTCAAGAATTAAAAAACGTAGCTAGAGAGTATTTAAAGTTGGGAAATTCATTTTCAAAAAGAAAAGACTTTGAAAGTAGTTCATTAATGATCCTTTTACATGGATTATCTCTTCTAAAGGTTGGAGAACCATTAGAATCAATCAGAAAGAATATTAATGATTTTTTAAATAATTTAGGAGTAAATAAGAAAATGTTTGAGGAAACATTATATATAAGGCTCGTTATCTTTCTGATTGATATAAGACAATATAGTTTGAATAAATATTTACCAGAAATTAAAGAAATGCTAAAAATGCTCCCTTTATTTGAAGAGGAAGAAATATTAATTGAAATTGAAGACTAATTTTATTCTTTTTTTAATCAACTACATTCGCATATCGCTGTAAATCTTTTACTCGCATACGAAGTGTTACCTCTGTAACTCTCGCAAGTTTACTGATTTCCTTCTGAGTTCGATTTTCATTGCAAATTTTTGAACCAATATAAATTGCTGCTGCTGCGATTCCTTTAGGATCTTTTCCTGCTGAATTAAACCCACTTTCTTTTGCTTTTATAATAATTTTAACGGCAATATTACGACATTTCATTGAAAGTTTTAATTCTTCGTTAAATTTATCAACATAACGATCTGCGCTAAAATGTTGAACCTTAAGATTTAATTTAGGTAGAACTTCCATTAAGATCAATCTGTAACTCTTAATAACTTTCTTTTTTGGAATTTGAGCCACTTTTGTGACCTCTTCAGCAGTTCTAGGTATACCATGAACTCTTAAGGCAGCAAATATCGAAGCAGATAATAGAGTATCGATACTACGTCCCATTGTTAATTTTTTTTTAACCGTTTGTGTATAAATTCTAAGAGCATCATCAGCAACTGCATCAGGAATTCCTAATCTCTTTTGTAAACGTTGTAAGTTAGGTAATGCGATCCATAAATTCCTTTCGTAGCTAGTTGTCAAAGATCTATGGATTTTTGCTAGACGATTAAATTTAGATTTATATTTTGGACTTAATAACGTCCCCCTTGCATCTCGTGATCCTCTAATAATTGTTCTAGGACCAATAGGACTGTATACTCTCTCATTACTCTTCCTTTTTGTTATTTCTTCCTGTGTAAAAGCTCTTCGAGGACTATCATCAAGAATGCGTGAATATACAAATCCACAATTTAGACATACATAAAAACCATCTTCCTCACTAATTTTAGGACTATCGCAACAAGAGGCATCCTCTTCGGTATTATCCTCAAAAAAGCCATCCTCTTCATAGGGAGAGGGCATAATTTTTAAAAAGTTAAATGAAACTAAGTGAATTTTTAATTTTTTTCTTTAGAAATACATAAATTATTAAATATTTAAGTTTAATCAATTTAAAACTTGCTAAAGTAAATTTATAGCTAATTCTATTAGATTAGTATGATAAATATTCTAAATGCCTTCACTTTTAAACAATTTTAATCAATATTAAAAAATTAATATTCTAATT